>JBBJMD010000230.1:0-5583 GCA_037719925.1 Ferruginibacter sp. | reverse complement strand
AGATGGTTTTCTACGCCCAAAATAATACCGAGCCCCGCCAGTTTTTTTGCCATAAATTCTAATCATAGTAAATAAAATAAAAACGCCCCCGTTAAATTCCAGGGCGTTTTTATTTTACAGGTACCTGGCTTCTATTCCTTGCTGATGTTGATTTTAAAAGAATCTCCTTTTATATATTGCCGGTATTTGCGGGTAATTGTTTCGCTTTGCTTTTTCCCATTTATGAACAGCTCCTTGTTCTTATACTCAATGCTGAAGCCTTCGCGTTGAACAATTATCCCATCCCTTTCCATTTCAATAAACATTGCTTTCGTTAAATGCAGTTCTTCTTTGGCTTTTAAAATACCTGCATTCGCGTTTTTCATTATTTCTTCTATATTGATCTTTTTAATTTCACTCTTACTTTTTTCAATTTCAAATTTGGCCTTCTCCATTGCCTTGTTGACAGCTTCCATGTTTATTTTTTCGATTTCTTTTTTTGCTTCCTGCAGTGCGATTTTTACATCGTTGTTAATTTTGTTCCATTCTATCTCTTTTAAAGCTGATTGAACGCCGGCTTCAATTTTCGTGAAATTCACTTCTTTCATTGCCTTGTCTATATCTGTTTTTATCTTATCAAAATCCACTTTGTCAAGGGAGGCGGCAATCTCCGTATGCATTTTATCAAAATCAATTGCGGTTACTTCTTTATGAATTTTAAGCATCTCTTTATCCATATTTTGCATCAGTTTATCGAATTCCTGCATGCTCATATTGCCGTTCTCCTGTTTGTTATTTTCGGGAATGGTATCCTGCAGATCGGTTAAGGTATCCAATTTATCAATTGGCCCGAAGGGACTATTTTGAAAAGAAAGGGAAAGGCCACCAATAATAAGGCAGGCCGCAATTCCTGCAAGAATTTTTTTGTGCTTTTTAATGAGCTGATTCATGGCAATGTTTTAAGAGTGGGGAATATTTACGAATGCTTTCGTATCAAATATATTAATGTCTTTTAATAATATAAAATGTTGAGTGAAATTTAACATTTTGTATCATACACGTTTCTACAATGATTTTATTAACTGATCATTTTGTCCGATTTTTACGAATGGACTATTGTTTACATTTTCCATAATATTACAGAAAATGGAGCCAAGGCATTTAGAGAAATAAGTACATTCGGATCCGGAATGTTAAGTAAGCCCGGTTAACTTTGACGAATAATAAGTGTATGAAAAAGACAATTCTCGCAGTAGTATTATTTAGCCTCTCGCTGTTTGTAGCTGCACAGGACGAACAGGAAGAACGCACAGGTGGATTTAAAAAAGAAAACCTCTTCACGGGTGGCAATGTAAATGCCTCCTTTTTTAACGGAACAACGGCCCTTGGGGTGAGTCCCTATTTTGGTTACAGTATTACCAATTGGCTGGATGCAGCGGTAAGCCTGAATTTTAATTATATTTCTCAGCGGGATGTTTATACCTATGACGATAAGGTGAGGCAAACGGTACTGGGCCCGGGAGCATTTGTAAGAATCTTTCCCGTTAAGTTTTTATTTGCGCAGGCACTGTTCGAACATAATTTTTTGACCCAGAAATATATACCGGCACCAAACAGCGGAAGTTTACGGGATAAGGTTAAAACTGATGTTAACAGTTTATTATTAGGTGTTGGGTATGCGTCCGGAAGGGAGCAATACAATAAAACCTTTTATTTTATCTCACTTTCATTTGATGTGCTGAAACTTGCCAATTCGCCGTACGTTGACAATTTACAAAGAGGCATCCCGATCATAAATGCAGGATTTAATATCGCTTTGTTCCAGGGCGGGCGGCGGTAGGTAGTACTTGTAAAGTTCCTTTTAGTATGTAGCTATGGATTTTTAGCGGTCTTTAAATTTCCTGTAATACATGGTATCACCTGCGAACCTTTTAGGCAAGCTACACCCCGGTATTGAATTGGAACAATATTGTTTACAGTTAGTTTTTTTCCTTGTCGCTATTGCTTTGTATTTTTATGTATCATTATTTTATCTTCAATTCAACAGATTGAATTTTAACATACGTATCCCGAGGCTACGGATTTTTATTACTTGTATTTACTGTTCTTAAAACAGGAACTGTTCATCTACGCAACCTTTTCAAATTATTATAATCAAAGCCAGAAGATTTTTATACTTTCAATCAAATTTATTTAAATCAACCTAGATGTCACCAATTGTATTGTTTTCTTTTGTTATCGGGTATTTTGTTTTGTTGTTGGCTGTAGCCTGGTTCACGAGTCGTAATTCCAACAACGAATCATTTTTTATTGGCAACCGTAATAGCAACTGGATGCTGGTGGCATTTGGTATGATCGGCACCTCGCTTAGCGGCGTTACCTTCGTTAGTGTACCTGGCGCAGTGGGAGATGTGGGTGACCAGGGGTTTAAGGGATTCGCTTACATGCAGGTAGCCATCGGGTACCTTATTGGATATGGAGTAATTGCGTTTGTGTTGTTACCTTTATATTATCGCCTCAATCTAACTTCTATCTACAATTACCTGCTGCAAAGATTTGGGGTGGTGGCTTACAAAACAGGGGCTCTTTTTTTTATCATCAGCCGCACGGTAGGCGCCACTGCACGCTTATACCTTGTAATAAATGTATTGCAGTTCTTTATCCTGGATAAACTGGGTGTGCCATTCGTTATTACCGCCGCCGTTATCTTGTTGATGATACTCTTATACACGTTCGAAGGTGGTGTAAAAACGATTGTGTACACAGACACTTTACAAACCACTTTAATGATCTCCGGCCTGGTCATCTGCATTATCTATATATTAAACAATCTTGACCTGTCAGCCGGCGAGGCATTAACACAGTTAGATACCAGGGGATACCTCAACATCTTTAATACCGATGTGAATAGTAAAGGTTTTTTTATAAAGCAGATCGTCGGCGGTGCCTTTATTACAATTGCTATGACAGGGCTTGACCAGGAAATGATGCAAAAGAACATTAGTGTAAAACGCCTGGGCGATTCACAAAAAAACGTAATTACATTGGCCGTTATTTTAGTGTCTGTACTCTTTTTATTCCTGCTTTTGGGAGGTCTGCTGTACTTATATGGAAATGCAAACGGGGCCCAGTACCAGGATGTGGTTATAAACGGAAAAACCGTTAAGCATTTTATTTTAAACAACACCAATGTTATTGGTGACAAAGCTTTCCCTTCAATAGTACTCAATTATTTTCCGCCTGCCGTAGGAATAATGTTTATCATAGCGCTCATCTCAGCCTTGTTTCCCAGCGCTGATGGAGCCCTGACCGCTTTAACGTCTTCTTTTTGTATTGATATCCTTGGTTTAAAGGAACGGAATGACCTGGATGAAAAACAAAAAAAGCGTCTTCGTTTATCAGTTCATCTCTCTTTTACAATTGTATTTTTGGTTTGTATTATGGGATTTAAAGTATTAAATGATAATAGTATCATTGATAAAATACTGGACCTTGCGGGTTATACATATGGGCCCCTGCTTGGCTTATTTGCTTTTGGTATTTTTACAAAAAAACAATTGCCCAATACACTTGCCGTTACATTGGTATGCCTGGTAGCACCGGTCCTTTCTTATCTCATCAGCATGAATGCAAAAAGTTGGTTCAATGGCTACCAGGTTGGCATTGAGCTACTACTCATTAATGGACTTATTACTTTTGCAGGCCTGTGGGCAATATCTTCACCCAGGTCAATGGCAACAAGCAAATAATTATTTAATTACATTATATGGAATTGATAAATGGCCTGGCCGAAAAGTACGCCGCCTTATTTTCATCTCCTGAAGAGCAACTGGTTCATAACGTAAGCGAATACACTAAGCGTACTCACGGCAACGCACATATGCTGAGCGGTCATCTCCAGGGGATTTTTTTAACAATAATAAGTACGTTGTTACAGCCGCATAGAATACTGGAAATTGGTACCTTTACAGGTTATAGCGCATTGTGCCTGGCAAAAGGATTGCAGGAAGGCGGCTTGTTACATACCATTGAACTGAGAGAAGAAGATGCCAGGACAGCCAACGGGTTTTTCAGGCAATCAGTACACACGGAAAAAATAATTTTGCATACCGGCAATGCAAAGGACATTATTCCTCTTTTAAAGGAAAGCTGGGATATCGTTTTTATTGATGCGGATAAAACAGGCTATATTGATTATTACGAGTTAATATTACCGGCCGTAAAACAAAACGGGCTCATCATTGCTGATAATGTTTTGTTTCACGGGCAGGTGCTGGAGGAAAATATTACGGGGAAAAATGCGTTAGCCATCCATGATTTTAACTTACATGTAAAGAAGGATGCCCGTGTAGAACAGCTATTATTAACACTAAGGGACGGATTGTTGATAATAAGAAAACTGTAAAGCATACTATCTTACTATATTGTAATATAAATTTTGAACAATATTTTATTCATCCCGGGAAACAATAAAAAGGCATGATTAAAAAAGTAATACCACTGATTTTACTAGGAGCGGTTTTTATGCGACAGCAAAGGCGCAGAATTTGCGCCGGAACAATATATCGCAATGTATAAGGATATTGCTATACGCGAAATGAAACGCATGGGTATACCGGCTGCAATTTCATTGGCGCAGGGTTTACTGGAAACCGAAAATGGAAACAGTGACCTGGTTAAGAAATCCAATAATCATTTTGGCATAAAATGTAAAAGCAGCTGGACTGCCGGCGGGGTCAGCCATGATGATGATGCCCCTGGTGAATGTTTCAGGACTTATAAAACCGCGGATGAGTCTTACAGGGACCATAGTAATTTTTTAAGGGGAGGCCAGCGGTATTCTTTTCTGTTTGACCTGGACCCTACTGATTACAAAGGATGGGCTCATGGCTTAAAGAAAGCCGGTTATGCTACCAACCCTAAATATCCGGCAATCCTGATCAAACATATTGAGCGATATAATCTGCAACAGTACTCTGCTGCCGCCTCCGGCAGCGTGCCAAGGTTTGAGCCGGGCAAATACACCGATGATGCCGTGGTTTTTGAAAAGGATCAAACAATGCAAGCCGGCCAGCAAGCGAATATCACTACACCGGATACGGGTGGTGGTACAGAAGTTCAAGGCGAAACCGCGTTGCTCTCAGGGGAGGCTCCAGGCGACATCAGTTTTATTAATGGAAGTAAATGTTTGAGTGCTAAAAAAGGAACATCGCTGCTGGCGATTGCTTCCCGGTACAACATTAGTTTACACAAACTCTTAGATATTAATGAGCTGGAAGAAGATGGGATATTGGAAGTAGACCAGCTAATCTTTTTGCAAAAAAAGTCCAGGGAAGGCGATAATGATTTCATTGTCGTACAAAAGAAAGAGACACTGTATGATGTAGCTCAACATAATGGTATACTATTGGGGAGCCTGCTCGAGTATAATGATTTAAGTGAAGATGGTGATGTATTTCCAGGAACAAAATTATACCTTAAAGCAATTGCTGAATCAACCCAGGCATCAACGACCAGGGATAAGGCAGGCAACCGTACACCCATGGTGTATGAAGTTCGCCCGAAAGATGGTTTATATACGGTTGCAAAGAAATATAGTGTAAC
>JBBJMD010000229.1:0-5603 GCA_037719925.1 Ferruginibacter sp. | reverse complement strand
TAGGGATGGCATTTCTTTCAAAAGCTTTACCAAATCGCAATACCGCTATAGGCATGGCAACGGAAATAAGTCTTGCTAATAAAACAATTACGATTGTTACACAACCCAACCAAAACAAGGTTTGATTGAATGGAATAATCAACATTTCAAAACCAATGAGTAAAAATAAAATCGCGTTCAATACTTCATCCATCATCTCCCAAAACTTATCAATGTAATCTCTTGTTACCTCACTTGTTCCTTGTTCAAGACTTTTGTTGCCCGTTACTATACCGGCTACTACCATTGCCAGCGGACCGCTAATGTGCAGGTAATTTGCCAAACCATAACCACCCATTACAATTGCCAGTGTTATTAATACTTCTATCACATAATTATCTATGGACTTTAAAGCCCAAAAACCAATATATCCCAACACCAAACCGAAGATAAGACCGCCACCCGCTTCCTTTAAAAAGAGCCAACCTATCTGCAAAGCAGACACATTATCGTAACCCACTTTTATTATTTCATAAATAGTAATAAAAACAACCACCGCAACTCCATCATTAAAAAGGCTCTCGCCTGATATTTTCATTTCGAGTGTTGGCGGTATTTTTGCTTTCTTTAAAATGCCTAAAACAGCAATAGGATCTGTAGGAGAAATTAATGCACCAAACAGTAAACAGTAAATAAAATCGATTGGTATGCCGAACCATTTGGTTACAACAAACATTAAAGCCGCAATAATAAAAGTGGATACTAATACTCCTATTGTGGAGAAGGTAATGATTGCTGCACTCTCTTCTTTTAATTGTTTCAGATCAATATGAATGGCTCCGGCAAACAATAAAAATGCTAACATCACTTTCATTAATGCCGTATTGAAATCAATCGTCCTGATTACGTCCGTAGTTTTTAAAAACAAACCGGGATGCAACCAACCTGTTGCAATAACTAATAAGGATACCACCAACGATATAAGCATGATGCCAATAGTAGCAGGTAACTTTATAAAACGAAAATTGATATAACCAAAGACTGCGGTTAACACAATAATGATGGTAATGAGATTATAAATCTGCAATGTGATTATTTTTTATTGTATTGTATTTAATTTTTCAACCGTCGTTTCGATTGCTGTTTCTTCTTCATAAAAATCGTGCATATACTGATGCTTTAAATGATCGTACAAAGATTTTTTATCAATCAGAGAGGAAACCAAAACAGCTACAATACCGGCTATCATGAGGTGAAATATTACATTGTGCCTGTCCGTCATTTCCAACACCAATATTGCAGAAGTAAAAGGCGAACGTGTTACGGCCTGTTAAAAAAGCAACCATACCTGCAAGCACCATTATATTAGTATTGGTAGATGTAAGCTCAAACCAATGAGCTACTAATGAACCAACCGTAGCACCCGCACTTAACGATGGTGCAAATATTCCACCGGATGCACCTGTAGTAAATGAAAGCATAGGACCAATAATTCTTATTCCCGGTGTTATCCATCCTGCATATTTGTGTTGTGCGAATAACAAGGATGACATTTCTTCTTTACCCGAACCTAAAATAGCATTGCTTATAAAATACGCCATAACGGCAACAACCATTGCACATGAAAGCACATAAACTATTTCTGAAGCATTGTTTTTAAAAGCCGACTTCCATTTTAAAACAGTCAATATTATTTTACTCATAACCGCACCCAGCAAACCTGCAATAGCAGCCACTAAAATGACACCTAAAAAAATAAACGGAGACAGATTACTTACATCAGGAAAACCTAAATAAAGGTATAGACCTAAAATGCCTTGTGCTGTTAAACCTGCAATGATCACTGCGGAAAGAATGGCTATTTTAGAATAACTGATGTGCGTTTTTGTAAGTTCCTCCACTGCAAAAACAATCCCACCCAACGGAGTATTAAACGCTGTTGCAAGCCCGGCTGCCGCACCAGTCATTATCATATTTCGCGTGGATATTTTGGTGAAAGATTTTGGCATTAGCTGGTTTACTTTTCTAAAAATGCAACCAGCTATTTGTATAGTTGGACCTTCCCTGCCTATGGCTCCGCCGCCAACCATCATTAAAAGGCTTGAAACAATTTTTACAACCATTACTTTTATACTAAGCAGCCTGTCCACTCTATGGTCGTACTTAGGATTTGCAAATTCAACCGCAGCCATTACCTGCGGAATGCCACTTCCTTTTGCATACACTGCAAACTTTTTTACTATCCACCATGCAGTTACAAAACATACAGGTGTTACTATGAAGATTAACCATTCATGCAAGTGAAACAAGTAAAATGAAAGCCTTTCACCCAGCCCGAACAGTTTGGTATAGGCAACTGCCACCAAACCGGTTAACAGCGAAGCAATCCAATAGGGAAGCGGTAAAAGAATGTTTGCTTTAGCCCTGGCTCCTATCTCTCTTAATCTGTCTTTTATTGAACTATCCACGTAGTATTTACTTTATTCGGTTCTAAAAAAATAAAAAGGCTGTTGTTGAGCCTTTTACGGAAAGCAAAAGTACTTACCATTTCTTTACTTGTTTAAGGGCTTCCTTAATTTTTTCTATCATTAGTTAATGTATCGTTTAATACGTAAATAAGTGTGTGCTATCACTTTTGTAAATCATCGATAAGCCGTAAGCTGCTCTAAAAACCGCATCACGCACCATGTGCTCAACTGCCCGCCCGGCCCGTTCAGCGTCCAGTCAAAACCATGTGTTGCCCAGGGCAGGTAAATATCATAGTGTTTTACACCTAAGCTATCCAGCTTCTTACCTAATCTTACCCCGTGCAAGTACGACACCAGGGGGTCATTCTCACCATGTATCAACAAGGTGGGAATAGCTTTCGGGGTAGCTGTTTCGGTACCGGAACTGTTGACATATTGTTGCGGCACCTGGCTGTAGGTTCCACCCAGGTAATCTGCCATTACCTTGCGACTATTGAGCACAAGCGGGTTGGTAGGGTTAGCATAACCCCACACCATGTCAAGAGGCCCATAAAAACTTATAACACCTTTTATAGTTGGGTCGTTGAGTGTGTAAGCGGCTGATATAACGATCTGTCCACCTGCACTGCGGCCAAGCAATACAAAGCTGCTGGTATCAATTCTAAGGCTGTAAGCATGATGACGCAAGTAAGATAGTACGGTTTTTACATCTTCCACTGGCGCCGGGTATTTGTACTTCGGTGCGAGCCTGTAATTGATAGTTGCTATGGAGTAACCTGCTTTTGCAAGCTCACTATTAAGTTCAGGAAGCTGCCTGCTGTCACCACCTGCCCATGAGCCACCATGCACTACGATAACGCAGGGTTTTTACCGGCTGCCATAGCCGGGTAAAAATCAAGTGTGAGCGCATTGGTACTGTCGTAAGTAAGTGTGGTATAACCTACCTGTTTTGTATTCACACGGGATAGCATTCGCCAGAAACTATAAGCGGAAGACGAAGCTTCAGTAGTCACCGGGGTGATTGTTACCGGTAAACATCTTTCTTAACCACCGAAGCAGTACGATAAGCATCAATAACAGGTATAGCAAAAAGTGCCATTGAAACAACACCAATCAGCAAGTAAGCTGCATTATACCTGGTTTCCCCAAAGTGCCATAATAACAAAACGACCACTCCAACAAAGAACACCCAGGAAAATTCTGTTACCAAAATAGAGACGTACCACAACAAATTTGTTGGCGCTCTGAAAAAAGTTAACAGTGACAATAGAAAAAGGATAATCATCACTATCAGGCGCATCATTGTTTGATTTAATTATGAATAGTGAAGGTATGTAAGGCGTTTAATCAGTAACATTAACCGTGTAAATATAGATACCTTTTTTTAAAGCTCATACTATGAATTTATGATGAAGGTAATTTTGCTATCAGCAGTCAGCTTTGCTATCAGGAAACAACTGAAACAGTTTTGCTAAAACCTTTTTATAACTAGCCAATTTAATGTTGACATTAAACGGCAGCGTTTCGGGGGATAAAAAATTCAATTCCCGAATAAGTTATTTTCGGTGAAACATCACCCGCGTGTGAAATTTTTGCTGATAGCTGACAGCAATTAATACATAAATAAATCACTTATCAAAAGAAATTTTGAAAAACGAACCGTAGAAAGAAGTTTCCCTTTTTGGAATCAGATTTTGGTGATATGGTATGCATATATCCAATTTCAAGCCTTGCGATTACAACACTGAGTTGGATGCCAGCTCCTGCTGCAGTCCAGGTTTTGTTTTGCAGGCCGAGTTGATGTAATTGCGCAAGGTCAAATAGCAATAGTGGTTTGATGGAAAGAATATTAGCCCGATCCGTAACATATGTAATCATTGGTTCAAGCTCTTTTTTTACGATTGCCTCAGCCTTTACAGTGGTGGCGGAGTCATCAGCCATGCCCTGGTTCTTGACAAGGTCTTCATTGATGGACTCCCTGCCAAACCCTATAGCTAGTTTTTTGATCTGGGTTTGAAGAGGTAATCCCGATTCAGCTACTACAATATCTGGAATTAAAGGCCTTGACCATTTTGCAACTGGGAAAGAAAAATTCAGATTGATATTCCAGGAGGAACTACCACCAGAAAACCCATTTGCAGTCTGAAAGCTGCCCTCATTTTGCCCTAAACTGCGTATCAAGGGGCCTTGCGGCATTGTCCTGGCAATAGAAGAAGCAAATGGTTCATACAAAAAATTTGCGCGGTATTGCCTGCAAAAACTGCTTATAAGCAGGTAACAAACCCCATGAATATCCACTTCCTGCGTTTAACTCAAGATCAAAACTTTTATGTGTTTTTTACTTATAAAACTTTTAGCATAGGCAAATTGCACTGCAATGCGTTTATAATTTTGTAAACCTTCCGGGATGCCTGCATCATACCATATCCCCAAACGATTAAAACCTGTTCGTCCCAGCTGGCCATCACTCAATACAAATATTTCGTAACCATTTTCAGGATTTTCAAGTTTGATCTGTGGTGTGAGCATATATTGGTTTTGCTGGAATCTTGTAGCTCCTCCTAAAGCATATTTTTTTATAAACCCTTTTTTGAAAACGCCTTCAAAAGCGCCATAGATTTTTACCAGTTCCTGATTGTAACTGCCCTTTGCAAGGGGCTGTTTTATTTGTATATAATCCACTCCCACATTCCATCCATTTGAAAGGTGATTATAAACAGGATGATTCAATTCAAGGCGTCCTGCAAGGGTATGAAATGGATTGGTGAATGATTTACGCCCTTCCAATGCTAAGTCTAATTTTAGTTTTGGATTCTTTTCCATATTACTTAGCGGTAAATGCAGCAGGTCGGTAGTGGTTTGTATTGCCAGTGATGACCCATACCGCCGGTCATAATTTAATGAGATAACCGGTGAGATAGCCATCAGTGATGCAGGTACATTTTTGTAAAAGCTTGCACCGGCGCTCCGGGGCACAGGTAAAATATTATTACCAAGATTAAAAAGGTCAATGTGCACATAATTCGGAATAATAACAATATCTACTTCTTCAGGATGCTCTTTACTCACACAATAATTAACAGTGGTTAACGAAACCGCCACCGATCCTGCGAGCCTAATGGGAAAATAATCTTCAAATCTTGGAATTTCATCACT
>JBBJMD010000228.1:0-5623 GCA_037719925.1 Ferruginibacter sp. | reverse complement strand
GAATAAAATGCCTGATACAACGGGTAACATCATTCACTCACTCATTAAAAAACAAGAGTGGTCAATTATATCTGAAAAGATCAAAACATTAGGAAAAAAATGCTATGATATATTAGTACTTTGGGGTAATCATTATGCAGACCAGGAGATCGCTGATATTATGGGTTATAATACAGACAAGGTTGCAAGGGTAACCAGGGTGCGCTGCCTTGAAAAAATGCAGAAAGATATTTCAATCACTACTCCCAGTCATGAGTGAATCATTAGACTATATTGACAGGTATTTTCACGGCCAGTTATCCGCCGCTGAAAAATTATTATTTGAAAAACGCTGTGAAGCTGACGCGCCTTTTTCCGATGAGGTTGCTTTTTACATCTCAACCCGTGCAACAGCTGAAGTTGAAGCTGAGTTGGAAAAGAAAAAACATTTTGATGGCCTGTACAGGAACCGTCGGGATAAAAAATCCGGGCTCCGGGTAAAGCCGCTGTCTTTTTTAACCATTGCAGCGGCCGCATCTGTTATACTGTTTGTTGGATGGGTTTTCCTGCTCGATGCGCCTCCGGCAAAAAAGTTGGCGGATCGGTACATTAAGGAACATTTTCAGACGCTCAGCCCTTCAATGAGCAGTAATAAAGACAGTCTTGAAATTGGTAAGAGCGCTTTCAATAAAAAAAATTATGCGGAAGCGGAAAATATTTTCAATAGCCTCGCGCGCGACAAAAATCTACATGCTGAAGCGATTGAATATTTGGGCATCGTCTACCTGGTAAGCGGTAAATATGACCAGGCAATAGTTCAATTTGAGTTGTTGGCCAGTGATACCGGATTGCAGGTAAATCCCGGGTATTTCTACCAGGCGGTTGTGCTCGTTAAAAGAAACAGGCAAGGCGATCATGAAAAGGCTAAAACTATTTTAAAAAATATTATTCGTAACGATCTTATGGGACGCAGGCAAGCCGAGCAGTGGATAAAAAGTTTCTAAGTATATGGTTTACCGAGTTAGAAAAATTATGGAAGAGGCACGAATAAATTAAAATTTTAGTTAGAGGTAAATTCTGGTTTTTACCAGAATTTATATTAGTACGGCTTAGTTTTTATTTTGTACTTTGCCAGCAATCGGGTAACTTTTGATAATCACATGGCAGTTATTAACACGCAGTTAATGACTTCGAGTTTGAAACCCGGATAATATTCTCACAAGATTTTACAATAATATAAAATTTAAACAATGGCAGAAAAACCAAAAGGTAGCCCCAAGCCCCCTAAAGTTTCTAGAACTTCACCAGCGGGCTCGCACAAAACGCCGCCCAAGACAAACAGCACAGCCACCCCTAATCTCCCCCCTCCCGATGATGGAAACCAACCGCCCATACCGGCTACCCCTAAAAGCAAAAAAATAAAATAATACGGGAAGTACGCGAGGGAAACAGGTAATCAATTGGTTAAAATGATGATAAACAAGAGCTTAATTTTCCTTAGTTATCATTATTAAAAAGCTAGCCTGCGGGGCAATGTCTTGAGAGGCAAACGCTACACAACAGGCTGATTATTTTAAGGGACGCTTCTCCTTTCCGCGTCGCTCAAATTAAAGGAGCTGCTGCCATATGAATCCCGGATAAGGAGCTGCAGCTACCGCCCTGATTCTACCCACGCTTTACTATTGCAACGGATCGGTGCCGCCTGTTATGCGCTGGGAGATGTTGCAAGCGCCAAACGTTTTACCCAACAATCAATTCAGACCCTTCCTTCCGGCCTGGCCTTGCCTACTGCCTATGATAATTACCTCCTGAAGAATTATTCCAACCTGGTTATATTTTATGGCGCTTCAAATAATTTTCACCAGCAGCGAATGGCGGTAGATAGTTGTATTATTATCGGAAGGCGGCTTCCGATTGTGGAAGAAAGTTACCTGTTGGCCCTCCAGAAAAAGGTAGAGTTCCTTTTTTACGCGGGGGATTATACTTTTTGCTTTAATTATGCAAGCATTGGAGAAGCAGCAAGCAGGAGATACGATAACTTCAATAAGGAATCCTTTGTGATGAATTTCTTTAGCTGGAAGATCAATACATTAATTAGCGACAAAAAATATGATGCTGCCGAAGTGTACCTGCTGAACATGCTGAAGGATACGATTAACACCGGTGCTAAAGAATACCTAGGCACTATTTATGAACAACTGGCAGAGGTAATGATTTACAAAAAGGATGCAGGGAAAATATTGTCTTATGTTCAGAAGGCAATTTCCTATGATGAGTTGTACGGTAATAACCTGGGTTGCATGGAAACGCTTAATAATTTAGGTTACTATTATTATTTTAAACAGTTGGGAGATAACAAAAGCCCTGCCCACATAAAAGCACTGCGGAACCGGAACAAAGAACAGCCCGACCATTGCGGCAGGCATTGAATATACTTGCAAATATTGCGGGGTTGTTTGTTAAGGAGGGCAGGTTCGATGCTGCTTTTACTTATTTCCAGCTGGCTTTCGACCAGTTAACGCCCGGCATCAATGAACGTAACCTGCCAGGTGCCCTGATTACTACATTTATAACAAATGGCGATGCTCAATATTTAACCGAACTGGTAACCGATAAGGCGGATGCTTACTTAGCCCGGTATAAATACAAAAAAAACGCCGATGATCTGTCGGCCGGCATCAAAACTTACCAGTTAGCGGATCACCTGCTTGATAAAATAAATGCCAATCATATTGACCTGGGGTCAAAGCTAATATGGCGCAAAAATTCACGACGATTATATGAGCACGCAATCGATGCATGCTACCAGGATAACAGAACGGCAGATGCTTTTTACTTTTTTGAAAAAAGCCGCGCAATATTATTGAGTGATCAGCTCAACGAACAGCATTCAGCCGGGAAGGAAAATATTTTAGTTGTAGAACAATTAAAAAAAAATATTATCAGCAGGGAAAAGGAATTAAAAAATATTAAGGGACAAGAAGTAATTTACAGGCAGACTGTTGATGATATCCTGGATAACAAGCAAAAATTGTTTGCCTTACAACAGAAGATTAAAATTCGTAACCCCCTGCACTACCAGCACTTCCTCGATAGTACTTTTATAATCCTGCAGGATGTGCAGCAAAAGATCTTAAAAGATCACAAGGCATTAATAGAAATTTATGCAGGCGACAGCGCCGTTTAAACACTGGTAATAAAACCGTCAGCAACCAGTTTTACAAAAACAGACAAAAATATTTTTGACAGCGTATCAAAATTATATGTTTCCTACCTCTCTGATGCTTCGTTGTTGAATAGGCATTTTACAGATTTTACACAGGCATCAAATCTTTTATTCAGGATGATTTTTAAAGACGGACCCGTTCCGGAAGGAAGGATCATCATTTCACCCGATGGCACCTATTTCCCCTTTGAAGCATTGGTAACAAAAAAAGAAGGAAAGCATATTGAATATTTGTTACATAAAAATGCGGTGAGCTATACCTATTCAAGCAGGTACCTCTTAAATAAGTTTAATGAGTCGGCGACACCCGGGTCACCAGATTTTCTTGGTATCGCCCCATCAATTACCCACGTCATTGGCAACTTGCCTCACTGGAAGGCTGCGACAATTCGTTGAAAAAACTCCAACGTTATTTTCTTAAAGCAGATACCCGCTTTTTTGAAAGTGCGACTCGGCATAATTTTGTAAAGCATTTTACAAAGTATAAGATCATACAATTATATACCCATGCTTCGGATACAGCCGGTTTTGGAGAACCTGTAATATACTTCGCAGATTCCTTATTGCTTTTGTCTGAGCTCATTGGCGGGGAACAGCCCGCAACCAACCTCATCGTGTTATCAGCCTGTAATACCGGTGCGGGAAAGTTGCACCCGGGCGAGGGTGTTTTTAGTTTCAACAGGGAATTTGCATCCATGGGCGTACCTGCAGCTATAACCAATTTATGGGAGGCCGACAGGTCATCGGGCATTCAGCTAACTGAACTTTTTTATGAATACTTAAATAATGGTGTTTCTACCCACGTAGCTTTACAGCAGGCTAAGCTGGCATTCCTTTCAACCGCTTCTGAAAAAAATAAGTTACCTTATTTCTGGGCCGGCACTATTCTTACGGGAAAATCAAATATGATTGCATTTAAAAAGCCTTTCCCATGGCCAACTATTATCCTCATTATTGCAGGTATATCTCTGGTAGTCATATTTGCATATCTAAACAAAAGGAAAAAAATATAGTATCCTCATTCATCCCTTTTTGAATTGTCTGATGGAACTATAAAGTGCCGGCCTTATAAACAGGATTTCCACTTTCAGTAAGCAAGCGCGTTGTCGCAAGCAATCTTTCTATTGTCTGTGACCAAACCCCCACGCCTCTCTTAAAAGAGATCAGTGGCCAGTGCACACTCCAATAATTCCAGGTTGCCATTCCATTTGTTCAAAATGTATAACAATGCTTTATTGAAGTAAACAGTTAAAATATTTTTTTAAATACTGTTGTTCTTTTTTCTTCTGCATACGATTATAATTATGTAGGGCCTTACACGTAGTATTTAATTCAACAGGGAATTATTCATCAACTTTTATTTACGCTGAGCAGATATCAAATTATTTAATTAATTGGCAAGATGAGCCCTTGTGGTTGGATGAAATTTACTCGCTTGCACGCGTAAATAAAGTTTGGAATCCTACTTATGAAAACCAGGGGATGCCAAAAACCTTTAAGAGTAGGCGAAAATTTATAAAATAAAAAATCATGAAAATAATTGCAAAACAATTAGTGGTCCTTTTTTCAACAGCTTTGTTGATCATCCTTTTTTTAGGCGCCTGTAATAAGATGAATCCCTCACCCGGGTCAAACACTTCCCATACCCAACTACAAGTAAAGCAAAGAGCATTTTCGCCTGCTGAAGCAACTAAATTCCAACAATGGAAAATAGGTATTGGCTACAATTGGCCGGAAACAGGATGCATCCAGACGGGCGGAACTGGACCCTATGATCCCACCGATTGCTTGAGAAAACAGCTGGAAGAACTAAGTGTGTTAAGGACAAAAGCAAAGGGAAATTTAGAGATACTCGACATCATTACAACCGGGTCTGCAGAAATAATTAGGATATTGAAGACCTGGCAATCTTTAACGCTGAAGCAAAAACAAAAACGCCAGGCTATATTCTCCGCCATAAGGAAATCCATTAACGACAATGGTAATAACGTCAAAAAAGGTGCGGAAATTTTCAGCTGCCAAACACAGGACCAGGAAGCGATTGCTATGGCTCGGTCAATTCAGGACGGCAAAGGAAATTGGTGTATTGTCGGGTGCATCTGCGTAACGGCTGAAGGTTGCCCCTGTTGCGCCTGGGATGATCTGATCAAAATAATTTTTGGATCCGATCTGCCCAATTGAATTACAACCCAGGCTCGCAATGCAAGATAATACAATTGCCCGTAGCCAAATTCAAAACAGGGTTGCAATAACTCAAACAGTGAGGTTAACTTTTATTCCGGTAACTACGGCAAACCCGGCAGTGATAAAACAGGCCGCGGGACAGTTCATATCAAAACAAGGTCTTAAGGTTACATTTAAAAGAGTAGGGCCGGATAAAATCCGTCTTTATACTACCGACCCTTCCTTTAAAAATAT
>JBBJMD010000069.1:0-18546 GCA_037719925.1 Ferruginibacter sp. | reverse complement strand
ATCAATAGTTCTTTCATTGTTGCGGGGTTATACTTTGGTGGATAACCGCCGATATGCCGGAGCATTACTTTTACTTCTTCAATGAAAAAAACCAGTTGTTCCGGGTAATTGTCCCTGATGTCCTGCCCGTCAATATTACCATATACTCCTCTCAGTCTGCAGGTAGTGGGCGTGCTCCGGGGCTGACCAGTTGCAGGCTTAAAATTTATAAATCCTTCAATCAGCCGCTGGGCGATTTCGATGGTGCCAAAATCACCAATATGCCACACTTCATCACAGTCCTTAAAATGTTCAAAAACGGTTTCATCCAAAAAATGATGCGTGTCTGATATAAGTCCGATGCGGGTCAATTGTTGTAACTAAAATGTGTTAAGGGAATATCCGGGGTTAATACCCTAGAGGATTAAAGGCGATAAAAAAAATGTTGTAATTTTTATAAAACTGGCCATTAAATTCTTCTTTTGAAAAAGGTTTTTTGCGGGCGTTAAAATATTCAATAGTTGAAACTGCCAGCCCGCATGATAAAAAGAGGTCAAAGATCTGGGCCGGCGTGGTATCGTAAACATCTGCCAGGCCGAGGCCACATTCAAACAACACAATTGGCTTGTTCCTTTCTAACATTTTTCGCGCCCCCTGTAGAACCTGGTATTCGGCTCCTTCCACATCAATTTTCAGGAGGTCGATTTTTATGTTGTCCGGGATCAGGTCATCCAGCTTTTCCATTTGAACGGTGAGCTGTGTAGGTGTTTCGCCAATTTGCGGATCCCTTTCCCGGAAGCCGCTGATGGCAGGCCTGTTGGGGTAATAATTGAAAGATGCGGTGCCTTTTTCTGAAGAGAGGGCATAATTATAAAGGGTAGTATTTTTTTTAAATCTTTTTTTGAGCGAAGCATACAGGTGAGGGATCGGTTCGAAAGCAAAATGCTTTCCCATGGGCGCGGCAGCAACAATCTCCATGAGAATATGCCCCATATTGGCGCCGACATCAATACAATTAGAATCTTTTTTTAAATGTTTTCGAATAAGTTGGGTGGTCTGAAAATCATATTTATCTACGGGTAAACGATAAAATGCCTCCGACAGGCGATAAACCTGGAACAACAGTTTTTTTGAAATAATTTTAACCCAGCCGGGTGTATGCCGGCGCAGAAAATCCTTCATGTTTGTTGGTATGATGGTCCTATTTTAAGTGCTAATTTTCAATGTTACTTAAAATTATCTTTTTAACAGAAAGCAGAATGCGTAAATCAAGGGCGCAAAAATAAACGTAATTTTTTTATATTTAATGAACTTCCGGCGAAACCTAAGATGCATCATTACAAAGCAATGTATATAACAGGGATGGTATTGGCAAAAGCTTACATGACATCGGGCACTTGGTACTATATCCTTTTTGGTGCAAGATGCCGGTATCCACTTCTAACACCGCATCCAATACATGCACTCCTGGCAAAAGGAAAAAGTTTAACCATTTCGCTTTCATCTTCTATCATATTAGCTTAAATTTATACTGCTCATTTAGCTGACCGTTCATTAAATAGATTGAGAAAAATCAAAAGTATTTATCCATACTCAATCAGCCAGGCAATTTAAGCAGGGCTAGTTTCTAAATAAAGTGTTACACAACTTAAAATAAAACGACTCTATAAACCGGTTGGAAATTTTTCTTTTTACAACTAAAATTCAATTGCCATATATGCCTCACTATCATACCCTGGGATCCATCCCGCACAAGCGTCACACGCAATTTCGTAAACCGGATGGAACGCTTTACGCCGAACAATTATTTTCAACCGAAGGATTCAGCAATGATTATTCCTTATTGTATCATCATTACCCGCCCACCGAGGTCATTCGTGCTGATAGCCCGGTAAACGTTCAACCGGTGATAGCAGAAGAAAAAATGCTGCAACACCGGAGCTTTGAAGGATTTAATGTTAAACCGGAAAAGGATTTCCTGCATAGCCGCAAAGCCGTGCTCGTAAACAACGATCTGCACATCGTACTTGCGGCACCCGTTCAAAGCATGGGAAGTTACTTTTATAAGAACGCCGACGCGGATGAAATGATCTTTATACACGAAGGCAACGGGGTATTAAAAACGATGTACGGCACCCTCAATTTCGATTACGGGGATTACCTGGTCATCCCACGGGGCACAATTTACCAGGTGAGTTTTGCAACCCCGGTCAACCGCCTCTTTATCGTGGAATCATTCAGTCCGCTCCGCTATCCAAAAAAATACCTGGGTAAATATGGCCAGTTACTCGAACATTCTCCTTATTGTGAAAGAGATATACGCCCGCCACATGCTTTGGAACCCCATGATGCGGCGGGTGATTTTTTAATAAAAATAAAAAAGAAGGGAATGCTGTATGGTATCCATTACAGGCACCACCCTTTTGATGTGGTAGGCTGGGATGGATGTTGTTATCCTTAGGCATTTTCTATTCATGATTTTGAAACGATCACCGGCAGGTTGCACCAACCGCCCCCTGTGCACCAGACATTTGAGGCCAGCAATTTTGTAGTCTGTTCCTTTGTTCCCCGGTTGTTTGATTATCATCCCGATGCTATCCCTGCTCCATACAATCATAGCAATATCGATAGCGACGAAGTGTTGTATTATGTGGATGGCGATTTCATGAGCCGTAAACATGTCACACGCGGTATGATCAATCTTCATCCCGCAGGGATTCCCCACGGGCCGCACCCGGGGGCGGTGCAAAAAAGCCTTGGAGCAAAAGCAACCAATGAACTGGCGGTAATGGTAGATACCTTTCATCCTTTGCAATTAACAACAGAAGCACTTGAAATAGAAAATGATGGATATGTAATGAGTTGGGCCGAGTAACCCAGGCGAGTAAGGTTCACTCGTTTAGCGTGCCCGGAATACGGGCGGATGAGCAGCATACATAATTTATTGGAATATCATGATCAGGAGGCAACCGCCAGCGGTTTTTTCCCGTTTGAAAGTAATTACTATACTGATCATTAAAACCATTCTAATTATGAAACTTTTTTACACCGTCCTTCTCGCATTGCTATTTAATCTTCCGGTCAACGCTACTACCTGGCCCGTATCGGTTTCAAATAACCAGTTCAGCCCTGCAACAGTAAACGCGGTTGTGGGAGACATTATTCAGTTCAACTGGATCCAGAGTTTTCATACAACCACCTGTGGCCCTGCTTTACCTGGAACTTCATTGCCTCCCGGTGCCTCACCCTGGGACGCTACGATAAGCGCAGGCGCCACTACATTCAGCTATACCGTTTCAGTAGAAGGGACGTACAATTATGGGTGCACGCCGCATTTTGAATTTGGCATGATCGGTACTATTATCGTAAGCGGCACCCTCCCTGCAAGGTTTGGGTCGTTCTCCGTAATCAGTGATAAAAACACAGCTTTGCTCAAATGGGAAACTTTTTCGGAATCAAATACCAAATATTTCTCCATAAGAAAAAGCACGGACGGATTAAATTTTAAGGAGATTGGCACGATAGCCGCCGCCGGTAATTCCAGTCTGAAAGTAGCCTACCAGTTTGCAGATAATGACCTGGGGGGAATCTATAAATATCTCTATTACGAAATAGTAACGGTCGATATTGATAAAAAAGAAACTTTCTCTACCATAAAAACCTTTCGCAATAACAGTAACAAAAATGACAACCTTATTCTTGCGCTAAGCCCTATTCCCATTACCAGGCCCGGACAGGTGCAAATACAATTTAATGCGGATAAGGCAGGGGTTATGGAGGTTTCCATTTTCACCACCGCCGGTCAACTCGTACACCGGTCAAAACTGGCGGCCTTTTATGGTGTTAATAGCGGACACCTCCACGTATGCGACCTGGATAGGGGGATCTATAATATCGTTTTTATGTTGGCTGGTAAAAAGGAAGTACGGAAAGTGATGGTACTATAAGAGGGCATAATTTCAGGAACAGGCGCATTTATGTTTTTATTTTTCTAAAAAGTGCTAAATTGGTTTTTAAATAAAATGATTTGTCATGATAAAATTTAACGACATTAAAGTGGGTGATTATTTAATGGCCGATAACGACGGCGATATCCTGCAAGGCGAGGTAACTAATCTGAATGGCGATGAAAAACAGGTGTGCGTTGATACAGGCACCCAGGAATTCTGGTTTGAAACTGGTCAGTTGAGTGCTATTCCATTGGATGAGGAACAACTGTTAAAGTTGAAATTCACCAAAGATGAGAATGAGAACGGCACAGTAAAGTATTTAAAAGGGGCCTTCAGGATCATGATTCCTGCTAACGGTAATTTTTCCAAAATGGAGATCTGGTACCGCGATGAGAGAAGGCACATTATGCAGCAACTTAGTGTGCACCAGTTACAAAATCATTTTTACGATATGACCAAAGTACATTTAAACCACGAATCATTTAATTGAACTGGTAATTTAAGATTTTTATCTTTTTTTATATTTCCCTGGTAAATTAAAACCTGGCTCGGCAGAACCAGGTTTTAATTTTCAGCACCTCTGCAATTATTTAATATCCGCAGTAACCAGTTCGGTTTGCTGCTCGGTATCATCGGTAATTCCGGCAAAGTCTACCTGGATCTTATTGACCGATTGGATCAACCCGAATTTTTCAGCGTAGAAGGATTGAATGTCTGTAGTTAAGGCTGATGCGGGCACACCTACAATGGAAACGGTAGTTGTAACATGGATAACATTGTTGTAAGTGATACCCTTTATAATTTTGGTGATACCCTTCGCAGTAATGGTGTTGGTAAGTGTGGCATTTAATGTGATACCTGAAAAAGTAACCGGGAAAGCCTGGCTCCAACTTTTGGTAGCCTCAAGATTATCCTTTAAATACAGGTATTCGACTGTTGTGCCCCCTAAAGCTTCGGGTAATTTTCTGAAGTTGTAATAATCATTCCCTGTAATATTATAATATTCATTTGTACTGCCGCTGCTGTTGGTAAATACATGGTACGGCTTACTATTTATCACAGAATCCCTGCTCGTAGAGCTGAGGGTAAATGTGGAGGTAGCAGGAGCAGTGATATTGTCGGTTAATTCAAAGTTCCAGGTACTGCCGGCAGTAAGGGACATATATTTTGCCGCGGGAATTACAGGATCAGGGATGTTGTCTTGCTCTTTTTGGCAGGAAACCAGTAGTATTGAGATCGCCAGGAGGTGAATTATCGCTTTCATGATGGTTTAACGGGAGTTTTAAAAGGTAAATATCTGATTTTTTTAGTAATAATTAAATTAAACCTCTTATCTTTGCGCTCCAAAAATATGGCTAAGCAGGCACTCATTAAACAAGACGGAACTATTTTAGAAGCACTTAGCAATGCTATGTTTAAAGTTAAACTTGAAAACGGTCACGAAATACTGGCCACAATTTCTGGAAAAATGAGGATGCATTACATTAGAATTTTACCAGGGGATAAGGTTGGTGTTGAAATGAGCCCTTATGATTTAACCAGGGGCAGGATAATTTTCAGGTATAAATAACACGCCCGGTATGAGCAAGGCGATTACAAATTAATAAAAAGTACTATCATGAAGGTTAAAGCTTCAATTAAAAAAAGAAGTGTTGATTGCAAGATCGTCAGGAGGAAAGGCGTCTTGTTCGTGATCAACAAAAAGAATCCACGCTTTAAGCAAAGGCAGGGATAAAGGGCATTGATCAATGCTAAAATGGATTTACATAATCAATATATTAACTAATCAACTGAATTATGGCTCGTATTGCCGGTATAGATTTACCCAAAAATAAAAGAGGCGAAATCGGCCTTACCTATATATTTGGTATAGGGCGTTCTACTGCTCAGTACATTTTAGATAAAGCTGGCATCAGCTACGATAAAAAAGTTAATGAGTGGAATGATGACGAACAAACAGCTATCCGTAATGTGATCAACAACGAGTTCAAAACGGAAGGCGCTTTGCGCAGTGA
Source organism: Ferruginibacter sp. (assembly GCA_037719925.1). Classification (GTDB taxonomy): domain Bacteria; phylum Bacteroidota; class Bacteroidia; order Chitinophagales; family Chitinophagaceae; genus Ferruginibacter. The sequence continues at coordinate 12,602 of JBBJMD010000069.1, read as the reverse complement.
AGTACAGATGAACATCAAGCGTTTGCTTGATATCGCCTGCTATCGTGGTTTACGTCATCGTAAAGGATTACCCTTACGTGGACAGCGTACGCGCACAAACAGCCGTACCCGTAAAGGCAAGCGGAAGACCGTTGCCGGTAAAAAGAAAGTAGCCAAAAAATAATGGAAGATTCCGGGTCACTGACCCGGCAATTCTTATTACAGACTTATTTATTTGAATAAACGCCGGATCGCTAATAAGTCGCAGGAGGGTTTATTCAATTCACTTGTTTTACGCAAGCGAATTTTTTTAAAGATTACCTATTAAATTAATTATGGCAAAAGCACAGGTTGGTAAAGCACAAGGTGGTAAAACTACTTCTAAAAAAAGAATTGTAAAAGTTGACAGTTACGGCGATGCTCATGTAACAGCAAGTTTCAACAATATTATTATAAGTCTGACCAACAAACAAGGCCAGGTAATCTCCTGGTCAAGCGCCGGAAAAATGGGCTTTAAGGGCAGCAAGAAAAATACCCCCTATGCAGCCCAGATGGCGGCTTCAGATGCGGCTAAGGTTGCATTGGATGCAGGGTTAAAAAGAGTAGACGTATTTGTAAAGGGCCCGGGTTCGGGACGTGAAGGAGCTATCAGGGCACTATCACAATCGGGTATCGAGATCAATATGATCAAAGACGTAACCCCTTTACCCCACAATGGTTGTCGCCCTCCAAAGAAAAGAAGAGTTTAATACCACGGATAATCTCTGCATACAGCGGAGATCTCAGGGTTTCTATAGCTGGTATATTTCATAACAATTGGGTACATCATCAAATTTTAGATTTTTACGATGGTGTATTGTAACTAAAAAATCAATCAATACTTATGGCTCGTTACACAGGCCCCAAAACAAAGATCTCCAGGATTTTCGGAGAACCCATTACAGGCAACGGCAAGTGGTTAACTAAAAACAGTAACCCCCCCGGTATGCATGGCGCAAACCGCAAGCGCAAAACACTCGGCGAATACGCATTGCAGTTACGTGAAAAGCAGAAAGCGAAATACACCTATGGCTTGCTCGAAAAACAATTCCGCAGAACATTCGATGAAGCTGCCAGGCGCAAGGGCGTTACAGGTGAAAACCTCATCAAACTGTTGGAAGCACGCCTCGACAACACTGTATTCCGTATGGGTATTGCCCCAAGCCGCCAGGCCGCCCGCCAGTTAGTTAGTCACAAGCATATTACTGTTAATGGAGAAGTAGTTAACGTTCCTTCTTATTCATTAAAACCGGGTGAAACCATCGGGTTGAAAAATAAGAGTGCGGTCAATACTTCCATCACCGGAAACGTTCGCGGAAAAAATACGAAATTTAACTGGCTTGATTTTAATGAGGGGGAACTTAAAGGTACTTTTATAGCCTATCCTGAAAGAGAAAGCGTTCCTGAAAATATCAAGGAGCAGCTTATCGTTGAGTTGTACAGTAAGTAATCAGTGGCAAGATCCTCCGGTAACAAAGATTTGATGACTGGACAAGCCAAAAGCAGATGCACAACTTGAAATACCCGCACCTAAAATTTTAAACATTTAAACAACATAATTACAAATGGCCATTTTAAATTTTGTAAAGCCCGATAAAATTGTACTTCAGAAAGCAAATGATTTTGAAGCCCAGTTTGAATTTCGCCCGCTTGAACCTGGTTATGGTGTTACGATCGGTAATGCGTTACGTCGCGTATTGCTAAACTCCCTGGAAGGGTATGCAATCATTGGTATCAACATTGTTGGCGCCGATCATGAGTTTGCAACCATCAAAGGTATTACCGAAGATGTTACTGAAATTATACTGAACCTTAAACAGGTTCGTTTTAAAAAGAAAGCTGATCATGAAGTAAGTACTGAAAAGATCACCCTTTCCATCAAGAACAAAACTGAATTTACTGCTGCAATGATTGGCGAGGCCTCACCTACTTTTGAAGTAATGAATCCTGAACTGATCCTTTGTGTAATGGACAGCAGTGCCAAACTTGATATTGAAATTACGATCGGCAAGGGTCGCGGCTATGTTCCGGCTGAAGATAATAAAGAAAGAAATTCTCACTTCGGTTATATCGCGGTGGATGCTATTTATACGCCTATCAAGAATGTTAAGTATACCATCGAAAATACCCGTGTTGAACAACGGACGGATTTCGAAAAGCTGATCATGGAAGTGGTAACAGATGGCACCATTCATCCGGAAGAGGCTGTAAAACAGGCCAGCCGTATCCTTATCCAGCATTTGATGATCATCACCGATGAAAATATTACTTTCGATACAAAAGAAGATAAAAAGGAAGACCTGGTTGATGAACAAACTTTGCAATTGCGAAAAGTATTAAAGACTCCGCTTGAAGACCTTGATCTTTCCGTTCGTGCTTTCAATTGTTTAAAGGCAGCCAAGATAAATTCATTAAGCGAACTGGTACAATATGAGCAGGAAGACCTGATGAAATTCCGGAATTTTGGACAAAAGTCATTGAGCGAAATTGAACAGGTGCTGAACGAAAGGGGATTAGGCTTTGGAATGGACCTTAGCAAGTTGAAGCTTGATGATGAGTAAACCCATTTGAAAATGGGAAAATGGCTTATCGCTGAGGACACTTTACATTGTCAGATTAAGCAATGTACAAATTGAGTAATTAATAACATAAGTAGCTTACAATTCCTGACACGGTGTAAGCGAATATTAAACCATAATGTCATGCGTCACGGAAATAAAAATAACAATTTAAGCAGAACTGCTTCACACAGAAAAGCACTCCTGATGAACCTGGGTTGCCAGCTGATCACATTCAAAAGGATTACTACTACATTAGCCAAGGCAAAAGCTTTGCGTACGTACATTGAGCCATTGATCACGAAGACAAAGCATACTGCCAGCAAGGAATCAATTATGCATAATCACCGTATTGTGTTTAGTTACCTCAATGATAAAGCCGCCGTAAAAGAACTGTTTACAGTTGTTGCACCCAAGGTAGCGAGCCGGCCCGGAGGATATACGCGTATCATCAAACTCGGGCAGCGTACCGGTGATGCCGCAGAAATTGCAATGATTGAACTGGTTGATTTTAACGAAATTTATGGTAAAGGTGTTAGCACGGCAGTTGTTGCAGAAACGGTTAAAAAGACAAGGCGTAGCGGGGGCAGGAAAAAGGCTGCAGATACGTCCGGTGTTGAAGAAGCAGTTGAAGTAAAAGCGGAGGAAGTTGAAGGCAGCGTGACTGATGAAAAAACGAAAGCATAAATTGAAAATAAATAAATTATATTAGGCTCCGATTTCGATATCGGAGCTTTTTTTATAAGTTTCATTCGGGAGGTAGCACGGAATACGGTTGCCTTTTATACATCGTAATCAAAATTCACGGCTATTAATTTTTATGATTTGGTAAAAATTATTTGTTTAAAAAATTATTGAATTTTTTTCTTTGCAAAATTATAAGAGATGTCAACTCCAGGTAAAAGAAGAACAGCCATTTTATTATTAGCGGATGGCTCATTGTTTTATGGTAGAGCCTTTGGTAAAACAGGTACCACTACCGGTGAAATTTGTTTCAATACCGGGATGACCGGCTACCAGGAAGTGTTTACCGATCCTAGCTATTTTGGGCAGGTACTTATTATGAACAATGTTCATGTGGGCAATTATGGAGTAAAGAAATCCGATGTGGAAAGCAATAGCGTAAAAGTGAAGGGCGTGATTGGAAGGAACCTGGAAGAACAATTTTCACGTTTTATGGCCGATGGTTCGCTGCAGGCCTACTTTGACCAGCAGGAGGTAATTGCTATAGACCAGGTAGATACAAGGGCGCTGGTGGCACACGTGCGCACGCAGGGTGCTATGAACTGCATTATTTCATCCGATATTGAGGATGTCGGTCAACTGAAGGCCCACTTAGAAAAAGTGCCCTCAATGGATGGACTTGAACTTGCATCAGGTGTATCCACCGCGGAGCCTTACTATCTTGGCAATCCGGAAAGTAATATTAAAATAGCGGTTTTGGATTGTGGCATCAAAAAAAATATACTAACCTGCCTTACCGAAAGAGGTGCATATGTTAAAGTTTATAATGCAAAAACGACCTTTGACGACTTGCAGGCGTTTAAGCCACAAGGTTATTTTATTAGTAATGGCCCTGGTGACCCTGCACCCATGGTTTATGCCGTTAAGACCGTAAAACAAATTTTGGCAGCTGAAATTCCCCTCTTTGGGATTTGCCTTGGCCACCAGTTGCTGGCCCTTGCAAATGATATCCCTACGTTTAAAATGCATCACGGTCACAGGGGCCTAAATCATCCCGTAAAAAATCTTGTCAGCGGTAAATGCGAGATCACTACACAGAACCATGGCTTTGGTGTAGACCCGCTCGCGGTGCGCGCTTCCGGGGATGTAGAGATCACGCATGTTAACCTCAATGATGATTCAATTGAAGGCATAAGGGTCAGGAACAAACCTGCTTTTTCGGTCCAATATCATCCTGAAGCCACTCCGGGCCCGCACGACAGCAGGTATCTCTTCGATGAATTTATATCGATGATCCATAAGAAACAATAGCACTACACTGATCCGGGTAACACCAATTTTTTAAAGCAAGCCTACACGAATTGTAGCGAATCTTGCATAAGTAAATCGTGTTTTATTCCGCTTAAATTTTCACTTACTTTCGTGCTATGAAAATTGCAATTATCAATGGGCCCAATTTAAACCTGCTTGGCACAAGGGAGCCGGGTATATATGGCAGCCATACATTTGAAGATTATTTTAAAGAGCTCAAATTAAAATTTCCGGCAGTTGAATTAAGTTATTATCAAAGCAATGTTGAAGGCGAACTGATCAATGAGGTTCAGCGCGTTGGTTTTTCCTGTGATGGCATCATTATCAACCCCGGCGGCTATACCCATACTTCTGTTGCCCTTGGCGACGCTATTGCCGCTATTAAAACTCCCGTTCTGGAAGTGCATATTTCTAATATTTTTGGCAGGGAAGAATTCAGGAAATTATCATTTGTTTCTGGCAAAAGCGTAGGCGTTATAAGTGGATTGGGTTTGAAAGGATATGCCCTTGCTGTAACTTATTTTATTGAAAACGGGGCAGCCTGACCGCGCAAAATTTGTTTCATGAAGCCATAAGAACAGGGATCAATTTTTATTCACGACTCACTGGTAGCCGGCATTACAAATGATATATCTTCCTTACTGTACATAAAAACAGAAAGCCCCCGGTTAAGGGAGCTCCTGTATCCAAACAATCCATAAAAACAAAAAGTCTTTCTCGTTACACACTAATTTGGATAGGTGATCAGAACAACATAGTTTAAAATCTCGGGCACCTTACCGCACTTCTGCTGGTATTGTCCCTCGCTAAATATTTTTGATAAGAAAGGCCCATTTCAAATCCTCCCCTCCCGCCACTGGCTGAACTTAATTTTGATATATTGGCATCATAACTCACTGAAACAGCGAAGGGCTTTATTTCTAATTTTGCTACAGGGATCAATGCATCCTGCCAGCGTAAGAAGGCACCCCCATGTATGTAATATCGTGGGTTTTCAACATCGTCCAAGCGGTAGGTAATCATCCCGCCGGCTATCAGTTCGGTATATCCTCCCTGCCTTGTATAATCTGCATGAAGCGTCAGGTAAGAATTATCGGTAGTTGCCATTTTTGCACCTGCAGAATAAACCCATTTTGGTGCCATTTCAATGTTAGCGTTGGTATAAAAAGAATTTTTTGCGTTTTTATTAAAATGATGATAAGCGATGCCGGCAAACAGGTTATTTTCCGGGTCCGCACCCATCTGTGTATTAAAGCTTAAGCCTGTGGTTCCATCAAAGTAAGCATAAGAATTTTTGGCAAGTGTTTCGCCCGTGGCCAGGCTGCCATTGTATTCTGTACCATTGTACTGGCTGTTTGTAGTTACCTTACTATTATCAAATTTTCGTTGTACCAGCCCACCCATGAACCCCAGGAGAGGTACATATTTTTCAGCGCTCAAGGATTTATGATAATTCAGTACGGGTAAAACATGCGTGGTTTTCATGGCAATGGTACCGGCTTTATCAAATAAAATTTCCCCGCCGATAGTTAAAAAATCTTCGCTTTTTCCAATGGCAAGTTTGAATTCTCCATTGATCGAAGTTGTTTGATACGGCACGGTAACACTTTGCCATTGGGTACGGTAAACAGACTGGAAACGTAAATCGCCCGAGAAAAGACCTGCCAGTGAAGGATTGCGTAAAAGAGGTGCTTCAAAAAATTGTGAGAAGTGGATGTCTTGTGCAGATCCCTGTAAGGTTAGTAGGAGTATAATGCAGCACAACAGATTGTGTACATTTTTTTTCATGGGTTCGGATTTAAGTAAGCTGTTGATGTCAGAATGCTCTTTTATCAAACGCTAACACCTTGTAATTATTTTACAAAAGATGATTCTTTTATAAAACTTTTAAGCGTAGAAATTAACCTACAGCGTGTAGCATATCCCTATTTCCTGGTACTGTATCATCACATTGTGCGCTCCAAAAAACTCATTAATACAGCAAGTAAACGAGGGTGTATCTCATCCCGTTTTGTATGATTAAAATTTACTGTTCCTTTTTTAAACAAACTTATTTAGCTTCCATTTTCCATGTATCATTCTATTTATAAATCATTGTCGGATGGCTTCATCAATACTGTTGTGCATTGTAGCACCATCGAACCTGTTTAAAAAACAAAAGCCAGCTCCCCAGCCGGCTTTGTTTAAATTAATAAAAACCAAAGCTTCTTTATTGTACCAATGCGATATTTCCTTTATAGGTGAGTATACTATTGTTGTCACAAATTATATCGATCATATAAACAAAAACATCGGCGCCTGCCTTCACCCCCCGGGAAGTTCCATTCCAGCCAAACGTAGGGTCATTCGGATTAAAACTGCTTTTTTCAAAAACAATTTCACCCCATCGGTTAAATATGCGCAGCATTTTTATTTTAAACAAACCAGTGCCTCTCGGATAAAAAATATCATTGGCTCCGTCTCCATTGGGTGAAAACGTGTTGGGTATAAATACATTAGTTCCGTTACAAATTACAAATACATTTACCTGGTCCCTGGCAAGACATCCGCCCCTGTTTTTTGCCTCTACCGTGTATTCCGTGGTTTGTTTTGGCTTAATAGATATGGCAGGATATGTATTACGGAATATGCTTCCTGTCGGTGACCAGGTAATTACGTTAACGTCCGGTGAAACAACCGGCACCAGGTCGATTGATTGCCCGATATTGATGGTTTTATCGTCGCCCGCATTGACAACCGGTATCGGGTATACTTTTACAAAAACAAATCCGGTATCCCTGAAACAACCCTGGTTGTCTCTACCAACAACACGATAGGTTGTAGTGGTATCCGGGCTGCCGGAAGGAGTGGCAGTATTGCTATTGGAAAGATTGGCGGAAGGCGACCATTCATATTTGTCTGTTCCACTCGCCATCAGCTTTAGGTTTTGACCCTTGCACAAAGTGTCTGCTTTACTTAATTTCATTTTGAAAGCATACCTTACTTTTATAAACACAGAGTCGATAGCACTGCAGCCCTGCAAACTCGTACCTTTTAAAATGTATTTTCTCGCAGAGTCCGGTGTTGCAACCGGGTTGGCACAATTGGTACAGCTTAGGCCTGCAGCAGGTGTCCAGCTGTAGAAGGCAGCTCCTGTTGCCTGTAGTTGAATTCCGGTACGGTTACAGATAGTAGTATCCTGTCCGGCGTTTACGAGCGGAATAATATAGGCTTCTATTTTTTTACTTGCTGTATCACTGCAGCCACTGCTGTTGGTTACGGTTAAATTTGTTGAATACAATCCGCCGATCGTATAGTTTTGAATGGGGGGATTTTGTATAGCGGATGTATTGCCATTTCCAAAAACCCAGTTCCAGTTCAAGGCTGAGGTATCTGCAATAGTTACCAATCCTTTGAAAGTTACCGACAGGGGAGTACAACCATTGGAGGTACTGGTGAGAGCAATCCGCGGTGATGCCACCACTTTAACGGGTACGGATGATACCAGGCTATCCTTGCAGCCGTTTAGTGTTTTGACGATCAGTTTGGGATAATAAAATCCCTTGGTAGTATACGCGTGTTGTGGATTTTTCAGGGTTGATGTACCACCATCTCCGGTAGTCCAGCAGTAACCGGTAATTACATCATTGCTAATACTTGAATTGATAAAGGATATATTTCCAGCATCACATACCGTGGTATCGGAGAAGCTGAATGTAGCTGTTACCCCGTTTACCACAATAGTATCTTTCCCGGTAATAGGCACCTGGCATCCCTTTGCATCAACAAGGATCATCTTCGGAACGTAAGAACCCGGATTGATATAGGTATGTGAGATGATGGAATCCGTTGAACTAACAGTAGTACCATCATTATAATCCCAGATAAAAGAAACCGTTTCCTCTGAAGTGGCATTAAATTTAACCGTAACAGGATTACATCCTGCTTTCGGATCGTTAATGAAACGGCCTTTGGGCCCATTCACTACTATATTTTTCTTTTTAACATCCTGGCATCCGCCTTTACCCGTTACCGTTAGTGTAACCGTATAAATCCCCGGGTAGCTGTAAAAATGCGAAGGACCTGATTTGGATGCGCCTGTGCCATCTCCAAAATCCCACACTTGCCCGGTTGTATGAACCGAGAAATTAGTAAACTGAACAATCAAAGGAGGGCAGGTACTGAATGAATCGCTCATCGTAAAATTTGCGACCGGGGTAACAATTGAAATAACATCCGGCTTGCTGATCGAATCCGTGCAACCATACTGGTCCCTGATAGAAAGTTTTACAGAATATATCCCATCTGCCAGGTAGTTATGCACCGGATCCTTTACAACGGACGTTGTGCCGTCTCCAAATTGCCAGAGATAATTAACCCCGGCCCGGTTGACTGGCTGGTAAATCTTGCCTGCCTGGAAGGACAGGTAACAGTATCCAGTGGTGTAAATTTTGCTACGGGCCGGGAGATGATCAATGCAGAAGATATTTTTATGCTATCCATGCATCCTTTGCTATCTGTAACCTTTAACGTCACAATATAGGCCCCGGGTGCAGTATAATTGTGCTGAAAGGGCGCCCCAGAAAGTGTTTCGGCATTGCCATCCCCGTAATTCCACGACCAGGTTTGAATAGGATGAATACTGTCAGCAAAAGACGCATCATTGAAGGTGATAAGGCTGTTCAAACAACTACCGGCTACGGAAGGCTTAAACCTTGCTGTTGGCCCGTCTATCCGGATATAGGCTGGTTTGCTCAGGGTGTCCTTACACCCCAGTATATCCGTAATGATCAGCCTGACAGTATAATTGCCGGGTGCAGTATACAAATGGGTGGCGGCATTGGAAGTGGTGGAACTAAATGTTTTTCCGTCACCAAAATTCCAATTAAATGACCTTACATCAGCCGGTGTGGCAATACTGGTAAAGTTGATGGGGCTGCCCTTGCAGATAATGGTATCGGATGAAAAAAAAGTAGCTTTCGCGTTTAATACCTGTAATGTTTTAACAGAAGTAAAGTCGCAGGCTGAATTATGGTTACTCACCAACAGTGAAACAATATATGATCCCGGCAGCGCGTAAACATGCAAGGGGCTGTATTCCGAGGACGAAGTACCATCTCCAAAATCCCAGTACCATTCATCAGCGCCAATAGATGAATTCGTAAATAGCCTTTCCATCGGCCTGGCGCAGCTGAATGTCTCCTTGAAACGTGCCACAGGAGGATCGATATGAACATAGTTGGTGTATTTGACGGTATCCGGACAGCCACTGTTCCATACAATCAGTTGTATATTAAAATAACCGGTGTCAAAATAAATATGTGACGGATTTTGTACGGCCGATGTGGTGCCATCGCCAAAATCCCATAGCCATTTGGACGGGTTACCGGTGCTTTCATCGGTAAACTTGATGGCGTTCCTGGCGCAAGCATTTCTTGGTGAAGCACTGAAAACCGCTACCGGCCTGCTGTTGGTTATAATGGCCCTTGTAAGTAAAAGAGTGTCCGCACAATTCGCGGCAGTAGTGATCATAACTTTTACCGCATAGGTTCCCGGGAGGGTGTATATATGCGATGGTGTTGCAGTATTGGCAGTTGAACCATCACCAAAGTCCCAAAAGTAACTGGTTACGGGATCAAGGGTGATAACTGAAGCCGAAAAGTTCTTGGTAAAAGGGACGCAGCCACTATCGGGCAAATTCCTGAAAATTGCCTGCGGTTGAATAATTTTTATGTAATGTATTTTTCTGAGCGTATCCGTACACCCGTTCGGGCTGGTGACCACGAGTTGTACCGTGTAATTACCATAACCATTGTACGTATGTGCAGGGTTGGGTAAAGCAGAGGTGGTATTATCACCAAAATCCCACTGGTAGGATTTTACTCCCGGGGACTGCTCCGTAAAATTCACCGTAAACGGGTAACCGCAATTGGCAGTGTCATCAGCCATAAAGACCGCGGTTGGACCCGGAATTACTGTAATCGTTTTAAAAACTGAATCAAGGCAGCTTCCGAAATTCGCGAGCAATTTTACCTGGTAGGTACCAGGCACAGCATATCTTTTCACCGGGCTGATAATCGTGGAAGACGTGCCATCACCAAAATTCCAGGTTACGGAAGAAGGTACCGGCGTTGATGTATTATTTAATAACAGGGAAGTTTTTATGCACACCGTATCACTGGCCATGAAGGCAGGAACCACGTTGCCGACGGTAAATGCATTTGCTTTAGTGATAGTATCGCTACAGCCAAAAGCATTCCTGGCAACTAGCTTTACCGTATAAGATCCGGGGTTATTGTAAACATGGGAGGGATGTTGCAAAGTTGAATTTGAACCTTCGCCAAAAAACCATTCATAAGTAAGGTTGCCGGTACCGGTAGACAAATTTTGAAAATTAATGGTTACCGGTGCGCTGCATATCTTAGGTACATTATTACTAAAAGCAGCTGTTGTTCCGGGATTGATCCTGATGTGTTCATTTTTTGAAAGTGTATTCAGGCAGCCTTTACTATTTATAACCCTTAGGGTAACATTAAAATTTCCTGCTGTACTATAAACGTGCACCGGGTTTGGCTGATCAGAGGAAAACCCATCTCCAAAATCCCATTGCCAGTTTACGATGCTGTCGCTTCCTGCTAAACTTTGATTTGTGAACTTCACCGGGAGTGGGTAACAGCCGGTAGTGGTTGAGGTGGTAAATTGAACCGTAGGTTTAGCCGAAACATTGATAAACTGGATTTTTACGATCGAATCGGAACTGGTAGCATTTTTAATAACCAGCTTAACTGTATAAAAGCCGGGGTTGAAATAGCTTACGGAAGGATTTGGCAGGAAAGAGATCGTTCCGTCTCCAAGATCCCATTTATATTGAGTTGGAATTCCACCGGTGGATTGATTTTCAAAAGTGACGAGTAAGGGTGCGCATCCGGTAGTGGGGGAGGCTTTAAAATCAGCTTTTAATTGTGCATTAACGACAACACCCAGGAAGGTGAGTAAAAGCAGGCAGTAAGCCTTGCTAGCAAAGCTGGTTATCATAGGGGGAGATTTTGCTTTTATTAATCGCTGCAGGCAAGGCTATTGCACGCAACAATAATAAAAACTCCAAACAGCCTATTAAATTGTGCAGTTATTAAGAAATACCAATTATAGTTCCGGGGCGAACTTTGGGTTTACATTAAAGCCTTTCCATGTGCAAAACCTTTGGCTCAGTGGTTCCCCAAGGTGCCAGTTCCATAATGGGAAATGCTTTTTTGGAAAATTTCCAGGCGCGGTTGATAAAATTAAATTCCGCAGGAACACCCGTGCCGCTAAAGTCAATGGAAAGTTTGCTAAAATCTTCATTGCATGCCCACGTGCCAGTATAAGTAACACCAGCTTTGGTTCCCGTCATTTTGCCTTCATAATAAGTGGTGGTTTTCGTAAGGATAAAATTGTAACCGGTATAGTTGCCGGTAATATCCGTTCCATTATCTGAAGCAAGATGTACGATGAAATTCCTGTTTAATATATTTTCTTCGAATAACGCTTCCATTGCGCTACGGTCGCCGGAAGCAGCTTTCAGTTTTTTACACCCGGTTGATGATAACAGGGCGCATAGTGTGAGAATACCTATCATAATCAATCGTCCCTTGTAAAAAAATGCGGGCATATCATTAACGTTATATCGAGTAGATATCATGGTATTTTTTTGTGATGTAATTAATAAAAAAACCTGGTTGCAATGTTTCCCCGGTCGCGTTTTTTAAAAATGGAGCGGGTTAAAAAAATACGCCCAGGGGGGTAATATTTTGTTTTTTGCACAGTTCATGCCGGGTATAATCATTACACAGGTTTGTTCTCCTCTTTTTTTCCCTCAAAAGGCGGCGCACAAAACTGGAGGCGGCCCCAAACCGCTCCGCGTGTTTTGCCGGCCCACGCACAGCAACACTCCGCTTCTTTATTCATTATTCTCTTACTTCTTACGAAGCAATGAGAATGTTTATACAATACAACTTTTTCAAAACCCCGTATTTTTTGAAAACCTTAAAGACATAAAGGTTGTACAAACGGCGA
>JBBJMD010000068.1:0-18577 GCA_037719925.1 Ferruginibacter sp. | reverse complement strand
ATCCCCCTGCTATTCTTTCGAAAGGGCGAAACAGGCTGCTCCTATTGCACCTGCCATGTCGCCGAAGGTTGCTTTTACAATGGGAGTTTTAAAGCCGCCGGGCTGCCACTCGTATTTGTCCATGAATTCCTGCAAGGGCAGAAAAAGGTCATCCCCTGCCTGTGTGATACCACCGCCCAGCACGATTATCTCCGGGGATAGCACGTTAGCAACAGATGCAAGCCCCACTGCCAGTTGTCGCACAGATTTCAGCCAGATGGTTTTTGCAAAATGATCCCCGTTTCTGTATGCTACCAGTAACTCGTGTGTTGAGGTGAATTTTCCCGCGGTTCTTTTGGCAATGGTACAATTGCCAATACATTCTTCCAGGCTTCCGGGCATCCCCGTAACATCCGGATCTCCTTCATCATTGATGGCCATGTGACCGATATGCCCGGCTTTATTAAATGCGCCCTGGTAAGGTTTACCATCAATCAAAATTGCACCTCCTACACCGGTTCCCAATGTTAGCATCACTACATTTTTTTTGTTTTTAGCGGCGCCAAATTTTGCTTCGCCCATCATGGCTGCAACGGCATCATTTAAAACAAATGCAGGCTGTTTCAAAAAATCTTTCCACTCAAAATTTTCCAGCCCCTGCATACGGCCTGGCATAAATGCAATAGCGGTATTGTGTTGGTTCGGTAAACCCGGTGCGGATAAACCGATAGTTAGTTTTTTTTCCTGTAAGAGGTTTTGCAATTGATCCACGGCAGAAGCCACCGCGGTTTTCCATACTTTATCATCACCATCATTGGTGGGCTGAAAATTTTCATACATAACATTGCCTTCACCATCTATCGCCACTGCTTTTATTCTTGTGCCGCCTAAGTCGATGCCAATTGTTATAGCCATGTAAATTTATTTTACCCGTTAATGCTCCACCCCCCATCGACCGCTACCACCTGGCCGGTTGAAAACCCAGATTGGTCACTCATAAAATATATTGCCAGGCAATCAAGGTCTTCCGGATGCCCGATCCGCCCCCCGTCTAAAGGTTGCTTGATCTTTATAAATGATAATATCGTTTCGTCGTTGGCTCTTTGCGCCATGGGTGTTTCCACCAGCCCGGGTGCAATTACATTTCCACGAATATTATCTTTTGCATAATAAGCGGAAACAGATCGGGTAAATCCGATGACAGCGGCCTTTGCAGCCGCATATGCATGGGTGGAAAAAATGCGGGTGAGGGTGAATAGCCCAGCACAGAACCCATATTCAAAATCGTTCCACCCCGGCCATTTGCTAAAAAAGCTTTTACTGCAGCCTGGTTTGACAACATCAGGGAAGTTAAATTCAGCGCGATGGTTTTAATCCATCCATCCAATGATAATTCATGCAAAGGGCCATCGCCGATTTTCCTACCGCTGCCGCCGGCTACAGGGTATAGCCCATCAAAGCCTCCAAATTTTTCCATACATTGATCAATGGCATTGATAGCGGTGCCTTCATCCATAGCATCGGCACTTATTACAGCTGCATTATTTCCCAGTGATCTTGCAGCCTGGATAGCAATTTCTTCATTTCTGCCCACAACCATTACCTTCGCCCCCTTTTCTATGAAAGCTTTAGCGGCCGATAATCCGAGGCCGGTAGTACCGCCAATGACCACAATATTTTTATTTTTTAATAAAGTCACCCCTTTTTTTTTATAAATATTACTCTTGCCTGATTAAAAACTTTTGAAGTTACACCACCGGCCATTTAAAAGTAGATTGCAACGGGATCCTTTTACCGGTAGCACCAGATTCCCTTGCGGCTTCAATGATCTCAAGCACATGCAGCGCATGTTCCACGGCGATCAGCGGCTCTGTTCCATTAAGCAATGACCCGGATATAACCGTAGCCCCTTGTTGCCAAACATAATCGCCCGGATCAGGTACAAAGCGCTGCGGCGCTTCGTGATCGTGCGTTACCATATCAACGCCATGGGGCGCCCAATCGTATCCTGCAAGCGCCATGTTTCCATGTGTTCCCCAAATTTGGATGGTATGATTTTCTTCGCTCTTTCCCTGGTGACCATGGGGATCAAAAAAATTAAAGCCACATTGGGTATTTGAAAGGACTCCACCCGGATGTTCCATTAATACCTGGGCATTATCTTCTGCGACAACTTTGATTTTCCCTTTGTTATCTACTGTGCGCTCCGGGGTTACAATACTTGTCATAGCCATTATTGATTTGGCGGGCCCCAATAATCCCGTAAGTGTGGCAAGGTTGTAAACACCCAGGTCGGGTAAACTTCCGCCGCCTTTCTCATAAAAGAAGGCTGACCAGGTAGGACCTGTATGGCCATAACAGGCATGCGCGCTGGAGATTTTGCCCAGTTTACCTTCTTGAATGGCCCTGGACATAAATGCAAATTGCGGACTGTTTACAACGGCAGGGGCACCCCAGATCCGCAGGTTTTTACTCTTTGCGAGGTCAAGCAACGCTTTGCCCTCCTTGTAGGTATTAGCCATGGGCTTTTCGCTCCACACATGTTTGCCTGCTTCCAATGCCTGCCTGTTCAGGCGGCCATGTTCCTGCATGTCTGTCAGGGTTATCATCATATCAAATGGTACCCCGGCAAGCAATTGATCAATGCTTGGGTAATGATTCGGTACATTATATTCTTTGGAACGGGTAACCGCACGCGCGGGGATGATATCGCAAACGCTGACAACCTCTACCCACTTTGATTTGGATAAATGGGGCAGGTACTGGGTAGACACACTGCCGCAACCAATTACCGCGACTTTCAGTTTTTTATCTTTGCTCGTTAACGCAAGGCTTTCAAGCGAAGACACCAATAAAGCCGCTCCCGCCAACGTTGTCCTCTGCAAAAATTGCTGACGCGAAAGATGATTTCCCATTTAATTATTTTAAAAGTTATTCGAAATATAGGATATTTCTTACAGTAGCTTATGATAAGGAATAAACCGTATCGTCATTCAAGTTGTAAACAATTGCCTGGCGTATGAAAAATGGTATTATTAACAGGCAACTTTTGACGTGTATTTTTTATAAAAGAACTGCCCGAAACCGTCTAGGTAAAAATAATAACCATCCATCCGGCTATTGCTAAAAAAAGTATAGTTGTACAGAACTCCTGCGCCGTTGATACAAGTGAAGTAATTAAAGCAAGCAGCAGCAACCGTTTTTTTTGTTCCATCCTATATATTTAATCCGCGTATCGATGCAACCTTATCGCAGTTGGCCTCTCTACTTTATATGGGGACTTTCAAAACCAAACCTCTTTAACCCTTTTTGTATTTCAGGGCAGCTCATGAATAATTTCCATAATAAGCCGCTGCGATAATTTTCAATCATTACAATGATCGGACCCTGGTCGATTGCCAGGTGGGATTTTGCGTACCAGTTCTTTGTTTCATTGAAAGCATCCGTAAAACCATATTCGCTCCAAATCTTATCCCCCAGGTCATAATAAAAATGTTTTAGCGCCATCATGGAATATTCAGGCGTATAAGGAAAGGCGCTAAGGGCAGCCGTAGGAGAGATCGTTCCCTCGTCATTTGTTGGCGAAAATGCATTATATCCATTGTAAGTGTCAGATGCGGTAAGCCCCCAGCATTTTTCGCCATAGCCCTTAAAATCCCTGGGATTATCTAGGCAATAAGCCCTGTTGATGAGTGTATGATTTTTATTCTGTTCCCAGTAATCGGCATACTGGTCCTTTAGGCCGCGCGGGTCCAGGGCGACAAAAGAATATTGTGAAAAAAATAAGGGGCCGCCATAATCAAATCCCAATGGCAGTTTATATCCATAAAACTCTTTGCCGTTTTTAAAAAAGTTGCTCTGTGCCCATCCTTTGTGGTAAACAGCGGGGCTTACCGGGTAATGATCATCACTTGCAGCCAGTACATACATGATCAGGCACTCATTAAATCCCCGTACCGGGAAATTCATCGCCCATCCATTATTGGGGCTCCAGTGCCAGTACAATACATCTTGTCCCTGTGTAAACCAGTTCCATTCAATGCCGGTCCAGAGCCAATTCAATTTTTGCCTGAATTCATTTTCCACCGGGTTGTCACGGTTAAAATATTGCCTTGCACAAAGAAGTCCCTGGAAGAGGTAAGCTGTTTCCACCAGGTCGCCACCATCATCCTTCCTGCTGAAGGGAATTATTTTCCCGGTAGACCCGTCCAGCCAGTGCGGGTAAGCGCCATGGTAGGCATTTGCTTTAATCAAAAAATTTATCATCTTCCGAATAAATCTCGCTGCCGTATCCCTGCTGATCCAGCCTCTTTCAACGGCTACGATCACGGACATTAGGCCGAACCCTGTGCCACCGGTTGCGATCGTTTCGTGGCCATAGCCTGCGTCGGTATTGCTTCTTTCCCTTGCCATGCCGCTAACGGGATGGGCAAAGTCCCAGAAATACCGGAATGTTTGTTTTTGCACCAGGTCCAATAATGCAGAATCCGAAAGATTTAAGGGACGGGCTGCGGGATTGAAAACGGGCGCTGACTGCCTGGATTTTTGTGCCGGGAGGGTTGCATAAAATACCATTAGGAGCGCGAGAAAAAAATTTACTTTCAATTTCATTATTTATAAATAAGGAGCAGTAAATCCTAATTTTTTCATACCTGTTTTTACTTCCGGGCAACTGGTAAACAGGCTCCATAGGAGGTTGCTCCGGTAATTTTCTATCATAACTATAATTGGGCCCTGGTCGATTGCTAAAAAAGACCCCGCAAACCAAAGGTCCTTGAGCGAAAATGCATCTACGAACCCATAATTTTTCCATATTTTATCACCCAGTAGATAATAAAAGAACTTAAGTGCCTTCATTGATTCTGCAGGGGTATAAGGAAAAGATGAAAGCGCAGCGGTAGGAGAAATTACCCCGATATCGTTAGTGGGTGAATTAGCATTATACCCGTTAGGAATATCGCTTGCGGTTAAACCCCAGCATTGATCGCTGTAGCCGAAAAAATTGTTGGGATTAGCAACACAATAGCTGTAATTAATAAGTGTATGATTTTTAGTTTGTGTTGCATAATTAGCATAGGGATCGGTAAGCCCCTTGGGGTTGATCCCTAAAAAAGAATAGTGTGAAAAGAACAACGGTCCTCCCATTGGCGGACCAAGCGGCAAAGTATATCCATAATACTCGTTGCCGTTTATAAAACCATTGGTTCCGGATCCTGCCCATCCTTCCGTGTACACAGTGGCGGGTATAGTATGCGTAGTAGAAGCCGCAGCCAGTACATACGTAATTAAGCATTCGTTCCACCCGCGGATCTTATGGTCCATCTCCCAATTATTATTGGGGCTCCAGTGCCAGTACAAAACATTTTCATTGCTTTTCCTGAACCACTCCCATTCTACCCTGTTACAGATCGTATTGATGTCTGCACGTAATCCCGTTTCAGCAATACTGGTACCATTAAAAAATTGACGTGCGCATAACAGGCCCTGAACGAGATAGGAGGTTTCCACCAGGTCCGCGCCATCGTCCTTGGGGCTAAAGGGTATTACCACTCCTGTTGCTCCATTTAACCAATGCGGGTAAGCCCCTTTAAAAGTTTGCGCAGTATTTTTTAAAAAGGCTGTCATGGTCTGCAATCTTTCCAATCCTTCCGCACGGGTGATAAAATTACGGCTGATGGCTGTGATGATCGACATGATGCCAAAACCAGAACCGCCGGATGTAACAACATTATCATCACCATTGCTTCTTTCTCTTGCCAGTCCGCTTACAGGGTGTCCAAAATCCCAGAAATATTTAAAGGTTTGTTTTTGAACAAGGTCAAGCAATGCAGCATCTGTAATTGCCGGGAATTTTGACGATGGGTCAACCTGTGTTATAAAACTTTTATCTACTGGGGCTGTAAAGCCACCGTTACTAGCCGATCTCAGGGATGGTAATATCTTGAAATTGTACCTGGTTAAATATTTTAACGGCGCCGCGGGCTTGATCAGCAAGGTAGAATCGCCGTTTTGAAAACTGGTTGTTATGGGTACCGCGCCACTCTCGTCGGTCAGTGACACGGCTGTCCCGGCAGCGTTCCGTTCGAGTGGTTGAGTGAACGATGCTTTTATCACGGGCTGGTTGTTGATACCATACACTATATTATCAAAAGCATAAACGTTTATGGCAATGCTTTTCATTGCTATCGTGTAAACTGTTGGGGGCGGCGGCGTAGAATTGCCTCCTTTTTTACAAGAAGCGAATAAACAAATGAACAGCGGTATTTTTAAAAAATGTCTTCTCATTACTAATTGGAGGGTTTATAAAAAAGTAAAGGTTGGTTATTTCTTGCTATCATTAATATTTTTTGATTACCGGTAGTACCGAGCCATTTTACATCTCTTGCTTCGCCTGAAACCTCCGGTAGTTTTTGCAATACATTAAATGCGCTGTCTTTCTTATTGTAAGAAAACATGGTGGGCGATAACGCATCGTAGCGGCCTTCATAAGGTACTACGCCATAAAAATTACCAGATGCCAGCCATACAGGCGTGGTACCATTGGAAAAAGATGCAAAAGAAAAGATCGGGGCCAACTGCAGGTCAGGCGGAAGATCCACCCTGGTAAAATTACCCTTGCCGTTATTGATAAAACAAGAGGAGCTAAGTGTTTCTGCTTTGAGTTCTTTATAATCTTTAAAGAGATCGAAAAACATGAACTGTACAGTTTTACCTGCAACTTCCCCATAGCTTAGATAAGCTTTTTTCAAAACGGGCATCCGGCGCTCCAACTCATCTTTTGCTAAAAACGGGTACTCATCGCCGTCCATCGTATAGGCCATTACCTGTTCAACCGAACCATTCTTATCAAAATCTTTTACATATAATTTCAAAGGGCCTGTTTTACCCGAATAAAATTTTGAATTGTGCCCCCAGTTACCTGCAAGCAGATCGGTATAGCCATCACCATTAACATCCGCAGCATGAATTGTTTGCCAGAGGCCAGTTGATACAGGGACAGGTATTTCCTTAAAGATGCCTTTATTATTTACGTAGATTTTAACCGGCATCCATTCGCCCGCTATAATAAGGTCGATCCATCCGTCGTTATCTATATCACTAAACACCGAAGCCGTAACCATACCCGTTTCCTGTAAACTAATCCTGGATCCTGCCGCCTGTTTAAAAATACCGTTGCCATCATTTAATAATAAATACGAAGGCTGACCGAAGCCATATTGTTTTGCATCTGCCAATCCGCCTACAAACAGATCATTGTCGCCATCTTTATCGATATCCGCGACTGAAACGCAGGATTTGTTTTTTAGCAGCAGCGGAATTTTTCCTGTGGATAATGCAAAATGCCCGCTGCCATCATTCATGTATAATTTATCGGATAAAGCCGGATGACCATCAGGATATTCGTTGCCCCCTTGTACTACGTACAAATCAGGAAACCCGTCATTATTGGCGTCGAAAAATATGGCATCCACCTCTTCCCCCGCCATAGCTTTTTGAAAAACAGCGGTATCCGCGTTTGTAAATTTTTCATCTTTTGATTGTAGCATCAGCGTACCCGGCTGACCCTTTGCACCACATGCATAAAAATCTTCCAGGCCATCTTTATTTACATCTGCCACTGCTAGTTTCGGCCCACGGGTAGACTGGACGTGAGGTATAAGATACTGGAAATTAAAATCATTGAAATTATCCTCAGCGTGTTTCCAGTTGTTGTTGACCTTACCCGTAATATCTTCCAGCAATTTCTTTTGAGGCGGAAAATAATTGGCATAAATAAAATCAGGGGAGGCGTCCTTTTGTTTCACCAGTAATTTTCCGGGCATCACTTTTTTTATGACCTGGTATCGCTGTTCCGGCCATACTACCAGCACACTGTCAATCGTTGTGAGGTCGTTTAAACCAAAATGAAGCCTGGGTTCGCAGGAAGACTCAAACCCGCGGGTAAGCATCAGTTGCTGGTACTGGATCTTTGCACCGGTAAAAAGATATGCTTTAGCCCCGAGGCCACCTGTATTCAGGTTGTCACCATGGAAAGAAATACTCAGGTGGTTTTTTTTAGGGGCATTATTTTTTAGGATGACGGCAGGGGCATCGATGGAGTTAATGGCAAGGTCCAGGTTCCCATCATTGTCCAGGTCCGCATATGCGGCACCGTTATAGTACCCTTTCATATCGCCGGTTCCCCATGCATCGCTCATATCTTTAAAAAGGGAAATGCCATCACCCTTATAGAGGTAGGGATGCGAGGCCCCGTCCGGAATTTTTTCCAAAGCCTGGTCATCAAGCTTATCCGTCTTATTCATAGCCTGCCGTAAAGAAAGGTTGGATACAAAACGTATGTAGTCGAGGTCTACGGGGCGTTTTACGATACCGCTTGTAATAAACAGGTCCTTGTTGCCGTCGTTATCAAAATCAGCGAAGAGAGGTGCCCAACTCCAATCGGTTGCTGATACGCCACTCAATAAACTTGTTTCACTGAAGCTGGCACCATTGCCATTGTTGCGCTGCAGGCAATTTTTAGAATACTGGTATTGAAATCCATTTTTTATCAGCTTAAACTGGTAGATGTCGGGGTTCTCATCACTGCCATAAGATTTTAATACTTTTTCATCTGATGGCAGCATATCCGCAGTAACTACATCCAGCTGTCCATCGTTGTTATAATCGGCCACATCATTGCCCATGCTGAACCGGCTATAATGCCTGAAGTGTTTTGCGCTGCTTTCTGTGAATGTAACCTCGCCTGGCGTTGGAGCCGAGGCGCCGTTATTGACATAGTAATAATCATTTTCATGAAAATCATTTCCTACATAAATATCATCCCAGCCATCGTTATTTAAATCAGCGATAGCGATGCCAAGGCCATAACCGAGGTTGCTTTGATAGATACCAGCCTGCGCAGAAACATCGGTAAATTTCCCGGCTGCGGTATTCATATCATTGCGCATGAGTTTATCGCCGGCTTCCGCGCTAAACTTTCTGCGGTTCACGGTGTCTACTATATTTTCATTTGCCTTGTGCGATTGATTAAGAATATAACAATCGAGGTCACCATCACGGTCATAATCAAAGAAGGCAACCTGGGTGGTAAACCCTGAGAAATCCAACCCGTATTTTGCAGCGCTCTCAGTAAAGGTTACCCCGGGTTCGCCTGCATTCGTAACAACAGCTTGTCCTTTATTTATAAACAGTTCATTGCGCCCTTTTAATTTGCCGTTAATATTAACAGCCGATACATATATATCCAACAACCCATCGCCATTTATATCAGCCATCGTAGAACCGGTACACCAGTCGGAGGTTCCTGCTACGCCTGCCTTTTCAGTAATATCAGTAAATTCAAAATTTCCCTCGTTCAGGTATAATTTGTTGCCTGACTTGCTGTTGGCGGTAAAATAAAGATCCATTAATCCATCATTATTTATATCACCTGCAGATACACCACCGCCATTGTAGTAATACAAATAGTATAATATGCCGAAAGCTTTTTGTTGTACCAATTTATTTTCAAAGCGAATATTTGTGTGGGCCGATGGCATGTTTACAAATAAAGTATCCGGCCGTTTACAGGAAATTATAAATATGAATGAAAAAAAACAACAAAAAGCAACTGATCGCATCAAAGGCATAAATAATATTTTAATAGATTATTTCCATGGCAGATAAGCCGGCTGAATATGATCATTTTCATTGTTAATCGTTAACGGTATGTTACCAGTGCTTCCCGGTCTTCCTTTTAAATGAATTTGCGCAGGTATGTAAAAATACACGTTATTTTTCAGCATAAATGACCGCTTTTGGAGCTTACGCATATTAGGTTTAAATTGCCTTTGCCTGGTTCATCAAGGCATTATCATGAATGCATTTATAAGGTACCGGTATTCACTCATCACCATTTTGATCATCCTTTCGTTTATTATTTTTTTTACAAAATGTATAAACAAGGCTTCAGATGAAAAGGGGGTTATTAAAAATTCCAGGGGCCAGCAATTCGCCGGCTCGGCTACCTGTGCAAAGTGTCATAAAACCCTTTATGATAATCATGTAAAAACCGCTCATTTCAACACCTCGGGGCTAGCTTCCAGGGAATTGATCAAAGGTAGTTTTGATGCAGGTAAAAACACCTTTGCTTATGGCCCTGGTAACGTGGTCGCCATGGAAGAAAGAGACTCCGCATTTTACCAGGTAGAATATATATTTGGTGCTGAAAAAAAAGTCCGCCGCGTTGATATAGTCGTGGGTTCCGGCACCATGGGCCAATCGTATCTAACGTGGGACCATAACCAGCTTTTCCAATTACCCGTTACCTATTTCGGTGCGGCAAAACAGTGGTCCAATAGCCCTGGTTTTCCAAATAAAATAATCTTTGACCGCTTCATTACATCCCGCTGCCTTGAGTGCCATAGTACCTTTGCCAAAACCTTGTCGCCCCCGGATATCGATCCTGAAAAATTTGATCCTGACCAAATGATATATGGTGTGGATTGTGAAAAATGTCATGGGCCTGCCCTGGAACATGTGGAATTTCAGTCTAAAAATCCAACCATCAAAACGGCCAGGTATATCGTTAATCCTGCCACGCTGTCAAGAGAACAAAATATGGACCTTTGCACCTCCTGCCATGGAGGTAGGCTGCAGAAAAGCAAGCCTTCATTTGAGTTTACAACCGGGGATACTTTATCACATTTTTTTAATTTGAAGACAGCCATCCCTGATCCTAATTCGATTGATGTACACGGCAATCAAAATGGATTACTAATTTCAAGTAAATGTTTTAGCAGGAGTACAACACTTACCTGTAATACATGCCATAATACGCACGAAAATGAAAAAGGAAATCCAGCTTTATTTTCGCAACGTTGTATGAGTTGCCATACTCTTGAACATGGAAATTTTTGCAAGATGACTGATTTATCTTCCGATGTACTGAAGAGCAACTGCATCGACTGCCATATGCCTTTAAAACCCTCCAGGGCAATCGCTGTTTTCCTTCCCGGGGGCACTGCACCTACGGCTGCAATGATACGCTCCCACCTGATAAGTATTTACCCGGATGAAACAAACAGGATACTTGATCTTATAAAGAAAAAGCAAAAAAGCAAATAGCTATCTCCATTTATTTACCAGCAAGCAACAATCTTACATCCGGAGATTTAAAAAGGGTTGCGATAAATAATTACGCAACCCTTTTATTAATTCATAATAAAGTATTATTTTTTTGTTGTGAACAGATCCGTAACTTCTGCCGGCGACAGGGACCTGTTATATAAACGGAACTGGTCAAGCAAGCCGTTAAACGACCTCGCCCATCCTTCCGGCCCGTGGTTGGTAAGACTTGGCGCGGTCTGAAATTGATAGGTTCCTAATACCAACCCATTAAAATCCTTGAACTTGACCTTGCCATAACTACCGCCACCCAATACTTTATTATTGATACCGGTGATCGGTAGGCCGTCTACAAAAAGGGTTAATTTGGAACTGGCTGCATCATAGGTTAATGCGATATGTGTCCATTTATTAAACACTTTAGATACTTTAACTTCGCTCCATTCTTCACCGTTTCCGGAGGCTACGCCCGCGTTGAACATGTGAAACTTGATAAATGCTTCCGAAGGATCGGCGTCATTTTTATAATTTTCCAGGAACATATCCAGGCTGCCCCAAAATTCGTTTTTATTGGAGAAAGAAAATACCCCTTGTGCGCCATCAGTGAAAGGCCCCACCCCATTCATCCAGAAAGCAACGGTGAAGCTGCCCAGGTTTGCCAGTGTATCGGCGGGTACCCCCTTGAACCCATTTGGATAAACCATAGTATCGCCGGCACCTTTTAACAAAATGTACCCGTCTGTACCGATTTTTACGGCCTTTCCCGTAACCCCTGCAACATAGGAAATGTTCTTGGTGATGGGAGTCAACATATTTTCACCTCCATCGGTAGCATTATCTTCAAAGGCCCAGAGGCTTTTCAAATCGCTGTAGGCGGGTGGTGGTGGATCAAGTATCAATTCGGTCAAGACTGGTCGCTCCAATTTTTGGCACCCGGTTAAGGCTGCACCGATAGCCAAAATCCAAAAGCCAGTTTTTGCCATTCTATTTTTAAAGTTCATTTTGAAAATATTTTATTGCATGAATATTTTATAGTTTCCGACTCTTAAGGATCAGGGCACTGAACACTTATTTTATGGCCATTCCGGATTTTGTACCAACACTCCTCCGGATAATGTTATCGCAGGTTGTGGTATCGGGTAATACCTTGCCCGGTGGGTATATCCCAATGGCCCGAGCACGGATACTGCATCATCCCAGCGCACAAGGTCATAAAACCTTTTACCTTCCATAGCCAACTCATACCTTCTTTCATTTTTGATAGCAGTTCGCATTTGCGCCTGGCTTACAAAAGCGATCGGAGGCAATATGGTGCGGGTGGGCCCCAGATTACCACTCGCGCGGTTCCTGATCAATTCCAGATTGGCTGCGGCAGTAGGCCCATCACCTGTTTCATTGGCTGCTTCCGCCAGCATTAATATTATTTCTGCATAACGATAGATCCGGTGATTGATCCAGCGGGCATTACCATTATTATTAATAAAGCCCGTGAAAGTACGCATGGCCGGGTCATTGCCGGTGTACAGTTTTTTATTCCAATATTTCTGTGCTAGTCCGCCGACTCCATCCGGTGTTGTATAAGCCGGGATTGTTACACCAAAGCCACCCAATGCAGCACCGCCATCAGACTGGCCGGAAAAGAGGATGGTTTGTTGTTTACGTGGATCAGCAGGATCGAAGGCGTCTACGAGGCTTTGCGTAGGTACATTCCAGCCCCAGCCAAGATTCCAGGCGACAGGGGAACCGTTCTGTCGAACCTGTTGGGATGTTCCAAAGTCTGATCCATTATCAAGGGCCCCATTGCTTTGCGCTCCTGCTCCTACGGTTGCCTGCATTTCAAAGATAGACTCCTTACTATTTTTAAATCCTCCATTTACACCACTGCTCCATTCCCTCCAGTTATCAGAAAAATTTGCATTAAGGCTGTACTGTGCAGAGGCGATCACCTGGTTGCACAGACCAATGGTTTTCGCCCAATCTTTCCGGAATAAATAAGTTTCTGCCCAAACCGTTTGTGCGGCTCCACGCGTTACCCTTCCTGTATATCCATTACCATAGCCATCCGCGCTAACTGGTAACAATTGGGATGCTACTTCCAGGCTGGAATCAATAAAGGCATATAAAGTTGCCACGGGGGATTTTGGTATTAAACCATCCTTTGGATTGATAATAGGAAAATTGATCAATGGTACTTCACCGTAAGTTTTTACAAGCTCGCTATATGCGTAAGCCCTGAAAAAAAGCGCTTCGCCGACATTGCGCAGTGAAGCAGGATCAGTTACTTTTAATGAATCAGCGGTGGCAAGTGCGTTATTTGCCAGGTTGATCATTGCATAATGATCGTTCCAATATGTATTGGGAGCCCAATCATCTTTTGAATAGGCATAGCTGTCAAATGCAGCAACGATTTCTTTTCCGTCATTAATATCGCTTCCTTTCTGTGCATCATCGTCCCGGATGCTGTGAAAATCCAGCCATGGCAGGGTTGAAAAACCACCATAGGTCCTTAAAATATTGTACATACCTAAAACCTGGCCTTCAAGGGCACCCTGGTTCAGATCATCCAGGGTGGCCGTTAAAGGCTTGCGATCCAAAAACTTTTTACAACCCATTGCGGTAAAAAGCAAGGGGAGGGCTATGACCGATGCCCAGAATAGAATTTTATTTTTTTTCATACCAAATATTTATAAGTTTAAAAAGTAACATTCAGGCCGGCTGTGCTTACAACCGGTATGGCGCCACCAGCGGTATCATAGCCAAACGCGGTAGCATCGCCACCAAATTCAGGAGTATAGCCCAGGTTATTTTTCCAGGTCTTTAAGTTTTGAACATTTACGAAAACCCGAAGGTTTTTGATCTTAACTTTTGAAAGAACACTTTGGCCAATATTATAACCCAGCTGAAGATTCCGTACCCTGAAATAACTTCCATCTTCGATGTTATAAGAAGATCCGTTATAGTTGAAACGGTCACCCTGCCCAAGGATCGGTACCCAGTTAGAGGTGCCCGGCCCGCGCCAGCGATCAATCTTCTCTGCACTATAATTTACCCGTTGGAAAGGAGATTCAAGGGAACCCCAGGTTCTGAATACTTCATTACCATAAACTCCAACTAAATCGATGCCAAGGCTTAAACCTTTGTATGTAAGATTAATGCTGGCCCCGTATGTGAAATCAGGTGTAGGGTTACCAATAAAGGTTTTATCTTCCTGTGTAATTTTTCCGTCTCCGTTTACATCTTTGAATTTAAAATCTCCAGGCCTGTAAATATCAATGGCGCGGGCATTCGGAGATTTTGCGATGTCAGCATAACTTTGATAAATTCCTTCAACTACGTAACCATAAAAATAACCGATCGGTTGGCCTGGTGTGGTCCTGCTTTCGGCAGCTCCGTTATTTTGAGAACGTCGGCTCAAAATTCCTGTTGGCAATTCCGCACTAAGGCTCAGCACTTTATTTTGAAGAAAGGTAATATTACCACCGATATTCAACGACAGGTCCTTGGTGATGTTCTGGGACCAGGTGGCCGAAAATTCCTGCCCCTTGTTCCGGAGGCTTCCACCATTTACCAGTTTATTTTTTAAACCGATAGAAGACCTGTCAATAAAGGTCATCAGGTTATTGGTAGTGCGGACAAAATAGTTAGCTTCAAAATGTAACCGGTTGTTAAAAGCATTTAATTCAATACCGACCTCACGTGCAGAAATGGTTTCCCATTTCAAATCAAGACTTGGAACATATTCAATATCAGCAGCACTGTAAACGGTAGTGCCAAAAACGGCATTTGACCCGGTAAGCAGGCTGGGATAAAATGGATAGTTCAGTGGTGTTCCATCCAGTTTATAGGCGGATTGGTTACCGAGTACTCCAATAGACCCTTTTAATTTCAGGAAATCAAAAATTTGCTGGTTCTCCATAAAGTTTTCTTTGGAGATATCCCAGGCCGCTCCAACTGCCCAGAATTTCTGGTGGCGGTTGGCTACGGGAAGCCTGGAAGAGGCATCATCCCTGAAAGAGCCATTGATAAAATATTTGTTTTTGTAATTGTATATACCCCTTGCCAACCATGAAACGGTTGTGTATTCGCTTTGGTTGCCGCCTGCCGATGTGTTCGACGGATCCTGGAAGCCATTGTTAACATACCAGAACCTGGGATCGTTCGGGATGGGAAGGGCGGAAGCACCGCTTGCCTGGCTTGAAATGCCCACCCTGTTGAAATTTCCAAAATAGTAAGTGGTAAACCCACCTGTAAGCGTAAGGTTATGTGACCCAAAACTTTTTTTATAGTTCAGGATATAATCCTGCTGGTATTTTTTGTAACTCTGGTCATCTTCCTGTAACCTTGTTTTCTGGCTGTATAAATAAGGGGTATTGTTTTTAGGATTATAAGCATAATAAAGCGGGGTATATTGCCGTATATTGACTGTACTCTGATCGGCATAGAGCGTTGACCTGAAATTGAAATTCTTAAGGAAAGTAATATCTACGTAAACACTTCCTACTGTTCTGAATTCAAGGCTCTTTCTTTTATCCCATTCATTCTCCACCCTGATCAATGGATTTACAACACCGGAAGACTGGAGACCCACATCAAGCCCGGAATACAGGTTCATGTTCAAGCTATCTGAACCATAAGGATTTCTTACGAGGAAATTTTGTGTAGCGGAAGACACCTGTGGTATTACCTTCCTTGCATCATCCAATACCGCAGTGGCATCGTAGGGATTTTGCTGACGGGAAACATTAAGGTTTACGCCCAGTTTTATTGCCTTGCCTACTTTAAGTTCATCGCTTAAGGACAGTAACCATTTGTCCAGTTTTTCATGCCGGATAAGCCCTTCATCCGAGAGGTAACCCAAACCAAAATTAAACCTGTTTTTTTCTGTGCTTCCTGCAACACTTAAATTGTTGCTGCTAAATTTTCCCGTCCGGGTAACCGCATCTATCCAGTCTGTATTTGCTGTTAAACCTGTATAATCAAACGGTACGGTAGTAGGGTTGGCTGCATCATTTGCCCTTTCTTCAGCAAACAACTCCTGGAATTGCGCAGCATTTGCCAATTTTATTTTATCTACCAGTTTTTTAAATCCATAGCTCGTATTAAAATTCACTACTACCTGGCCTGCCCTGGCTTTTTTTGTAGTAACCGCGATAACACCGGTAGCACCCTTGATACCAAAAATGGCCAGTGAAGACGGATCTTTTAATACTTCGATGGATTCAATATCATTCGGATTAATATAGTCTATATTATCGTTGAAGATACCGTCCACAACATACAGTGGATTTACCTGTCCTATACTGGATGTACCTCGGATACGGATATCCGGTGCTTTGCCGGGAGTTCCTGAATTCACCACCGATAAACCAGCCACCTTGCCCTGTAAAGAGGCAACAGGGTTTGTATTAGGTTTATCGGCCACCTCTTTGCCTGCAATTTTTACAATGGAGCCGGTAAGGTCGCGCCTGTTAGCGGTTCCGTAGCCGATCACCACAACTTCGTTCAGTCCAACGGTAGATGTTTGAAGTATTATATTAACTTCCGTACGCCCGTTTACAGGCATTTCAGAAGTGGTGTATCCTACGGATGAAAAGACCAGTGTTGCTCCTTCAGGCACTGATAGTGTATACATACCCTGGCCATCAGTGCTGGTGGTTATTGAGGCCCCTTTGATCTTGACTGTTACGGATGGTACAGCATCTCCCGTACTGCTGGTAACTTTACCGGAGACAACGATATCCTGCGATACCAGGTCCTTCTGCGTAATTACCACGAGGTTATTTTCAAGGATACGATACGTTAAGCTGGTAGAAGTAAAAATATTATCTAACACTTCGGTAACCGGCGTGTTGACAACATTGATACTTACTTTCTGATTAGATGTAACTACTTCATCATTATACAAAAAGCGGAAAATGCTTTTCTTTTCAATCTGTTTCAATGCTGTTTTAAGTTCGGCAGACTTGAGATTGATCGTTATCCTGTCCTGAGAATACGTTCTTGCTGACAATTGCAGGCTGGCAAGCAATATGAAAGCAATGATACTCTTCATAAGCAGTAACGTTTTAAATATGCTTCGTTTTCTCAAAACTAGCAGTCGTTCCATTTTTTTCATATATTTTAAGTTGGGTTATTGAAAAGCGGGAATCAGGGGTTCAAGCAATTCAGGTTTTTATTCTATTTACATTTACCAGGAAATACTATTTCTTTTAAACGCGGCTCAGGAGGAATTGTTGAGGATTGCTGTTTTCATCAGTTGTTATTATTTAAAAATATTTATGATCTGGTCTTCTATATTATACTTAAAAAAAGGCATTGATATCTGCAGGGCAGTTAAGGCTTCCGTTACTGTTTCTTTTTCGAAAGTGCCTGTTAGCCTTTGTAATTTTAATTTTTCATCTGAAAACCGGATACTTACCCCGTACCAGCGTTCCATCTTAAGTGCAACGTTTTCAAATGTTTCCTTATCGAATACCAGTTTATTTTCTACCCAGGCGGTTTCAACAACCGTATTTTCATCTTTTATAAATGTCAGGTGCTCCATCGACATAAATGAATTTTTACCAGAAAGACCCTGGTTTTTTTTCGCAACCGCATCTTTTTCGCCCTGAATTTCTTCGTTACGGACAATCAATTTGTCATTTGGAATCATCGTTATTTTTTCCTTCCTGTCCTTCATGGTAACTTCGATACTTCCTTTGATGAGGCTGGTTTCGGTACTTTTTTCACCAGGGTAGGCCCTCACGTTAAAGATAGTGCCCACCACTTTTATGTCGATGTTGTTGGCATGAATAATAAATGGCCGGTCCTTATTTTTGACCACATCAAAATATGCTTCACCCGTCAGCGTAACTTCCCTGGTATCTACACCAAAATGCTGGTTATCATAAACCAGTTTGCTAGCCCCATTCAACCATACCGAAGACCCATCGGGCAACTGAATTTTAGAACGCGACCCGCTTTTGGTACTTACCTCGCTATGGGTCATTTTGCCGACCATGGGTGATAAGGCGGGTTTATTATTATATGCCCGTATAACAAAAAAGAGAACTATCACCATCGCAACCACCGGAAGAGCGATCAACATTTTGTTCCCCCGGATTGTTTTAACGGGGTCCGCACCATGGTCAAAATAAAAGGAGTGGTTATCTTCTCTATGCTTATCTGTTTCCAGGTCAAATCCTTTTTCCTTTAGCCTGTTTAAGTGTAAGTGATAAGTCGCTTCTAAAAAATCTTCATCTTTTTCTGTGGGGATTCTCCAGAATTCATCAATTGCCTGTAAGTAGAGGTCAGTGTTAGCCTGGGTTTTGATAAGATCTGTCAATTCGTTCAGTTCCGAAGTAGTGGCTTCACCGGAAAGTTTACGCGACACCAGGGTCCAAATTCTGTCTTTGATCATAAGCAAGTAACTGCAAGTATCTTTAAGGAGACAAAAAGGGACACAATCCCCTAAACAAAATAAAATAAATGTTGAGAAAATTATGGAGAGGGC
>JBBJMD010000067.1:0-18619 GCA_037719925.1 Ferruginibacter sp. | reverse complement strand
ACTCCCATTGCTTTTTTCTAAGAAAGCGGGGAATTTTGACTGCAGCAATCTGGCCTTGGCGCCGGGTTTTAGTAGAAGGAACGTACGGTTGCCATAATTTCCCCATTGATCATCAAGGCCCTTGTTGAATTCCTGCGTAACTGTAACCATAGATACAAGCATATCAGCCCTCACTATGGAATTCTCCGGGATGTCTTGCATGATGCCGGTTATTTTAGCGCTGAAATTACTCTCAGTAAGTAACACGGTTTCCCCCACGGGATCCTTATCGCCAAAATATTTTTTGGCGGCTGTTTGAGAAAGAATGATGCTGAATTTTTCCTTCAGGGCTGTTTGCGGGTTACCTTTTAATAACTTAAAATCAAACACATGAAATAATGAGGAATCTGCAAAGAGGGAATTGTCTTCCTGGAATTTTAAATCCCCTTTTCTTACAAGCAGGCTCGCCCCTGTTAACCGCACGGCAGATTCTATTTCCGGGAATTCCTCTCTTATGTGCGGGGCTACAGCCCAGGCCGGCCCGGAGGTATTGATTGTTTCTGTAGGTGTTTTAAGATCAGCCACAACGCGGTATATCCTGTCTGCTTTTGTGTGGAAGCTATCATAGCTCAATTCAAAACTTACATATAAAAAAATAAGGAAGAAGGCGGTCATCCCAACCGTAAGGCCCATGATATTAATAAAAGAAAACGCCTTGTGGCGCCATAGATTACGAAAGGCAATCTTTAGATAATTTTTGATCATGATCTGGTTAAATTCCTGGTTGTATTAATAAATTGGTTTGGTGATATATTGCCGGACTTAATTACGGCAATATGACCTGGGGGTAAAGCCCTGGATATAAAATTCAATGCTTGTCAGGCTGCTGCGCACCAAAGAGAATGCCGGATTATAAGTAATTGAAAATCTTATTGTTAAGTAGGTATAGCTATTGAAACTGTACGGTTTTGATACAGTAACTGTTCATTATTGATACGGTTGCAGGGGCTTTTCATTTATATTTAACAGGTAAAATCCAGTAATGATGAAAGGAGCAAATAAGGCACTTAACAAAGAATTTGCAGATTGCAAAGTGAATATGCATCACACTTCCTTCAACAAAGTGAGAATCACGTATAAAGAATGGTTTATAAAATGAGACTGGATACTGCAGCCTGGGAGATAATTAAATTATTAGGTTGATTAAATTTCCAAATTGTTTACTGCCTTGTACCTGACGGTACATTTAAGCGTTCTCCTTCTTTAACAGGAACGCCAAAATTGGGAGAACCATCTTTGTTCCAGGTGAATAACTGGGCACGCGGAGAGCGAAATCTTCCACAACCTTCTCCCGGTGTGCATTGGCATGGTACAGGATATAGTCTTCTTTACCATCGGGCGATTTGAAGAATGAATTATGCCCAGGCGCATATACGCCATTCGCGATGGATTGTTTGAACACAGGTTCCGGTGATTTGGCCCAGGAACCGGGGTCCATCAGGTTGTTGCCGGTGGAAGTGGTCAACATACCAAGCGCATAATAATCGGTCCAGCAACCACTGGCAGAATAAATTAAAAAAACTTTATCCTGGTTTACAAGTACTTCCGGCCCTTCGTTCACTTTAACCTGCGGTGGATCATCCGGGTTATTCAATTTACCAATTGTTTCCCAGGGAAGTTCAGGGCTTGATATTTTGGACCGGTGTCCTTCAATGGTCCAGGGGTTCTTCATTTTAGCAATGTAAATGTTTTGCTGGCCATTCACATCCCCTTCCCAACCCGACCAGATGATGTATAATTGTTTATTGTGCTCAAACAATGAGCCGTCGATACTCCATTTATCTTCCGGTGTGGTTAATTTGCCTTTCATCGTCCATTTACCTTTAAAAGGATCGGCTGAACTGTTTTCAAGTACCCACAACCTGTGGTCAATATTTTTCCCGCTGTCGGCTGCAAAATAAATATACCATTTACCCTGCAGGAAATGTATCTCCGGCGCCCAGAGTTCCTTTGAATACGGGCCGGAGGCAGGCGGATTAAAAACAATTTTTTTTTCAGCTGTGCCTAAGCCGGCAATACTTTTTGTTTTCCAGACAGTAATATTCCTCCCGGTAGTATTGGTGTAATAATAGTAGCCGTCTTTATAAATACACCAGGGATCAGCGCCGGAAGGAAGCAACGGATTAGTAAATGTTGGCGGCGTTTGCGCATGGCTGGTAGTAATAAATACCATCGCCAGCATTATAATTTTACCGAAGATCCCGCGTATATGCATGCTGGCAAGTTTTTGGTTGTTGTGATGGCACCCGGGTAGATAGAACTTAGTAACCCGCGGACCGCATTCTTACACCTTCCAAAGCAGATCCGCGTGTATGCTTCACAGTTAGAAATATAAGAAAGGGGCCCCTATTTTCCCGTGGCAGCTCTTTCAAATGCTCTCTAAAAGTATTGAAACTTTTAAGCTTTATTATTTAATTACGGGAAAGGATGATATCCTGAGTTTTGCCGCACCCATCGGAACCAATTCTATCTGCTCTTCCGGAGTTGTTACCGTTACCGGGCTTTGAGGCAATATATCGCACAAGCCATATTTATCCAATATCCATTCCGGGATTATTTTACCTTTTGCTTTTAGTATGTAAGGCACGGCCTCTGTTGTAAAAGGAAAATTGTTTTTGGGCCAGTCTTTCTTTACCAATTCAAATTGTTCCTCCAATGAGCGCTCATCCATTACGAGGCCATAGTTCCACATGCTTGCAGGGTAAATCTCGTAAGATGGCCATTTTGACTGGTCTACATTCTCCTGCCATTTGGAATCACCTATGGCAGACTTTTTACTGTCCATCATTTTATAGGATTCATCAATTTTTAAAGAGAATGTAAGCGGTCCGTAGTTGATGCTGATGCTGCCTTTATTCTTATCCCAGGTTTGTTTCCTGAGTTTCATCGGCAATATCAATTCAACCACGTCGCCCTGTTTCCAGTTATTTTCTATTCTTGCATAGGAACCGGGTTCAAAGGTTTGTCCCTGTTCTTTCCCATTTAATAGGAGTTTGGCATTGCTGCACCAGTTTGGTATCCGTAAATAAAGCGGAAAACTTACAACCCCGGCAGTAGCAACTTCAATTCTGATATTTTCATCAAATGGATAATGAGTGCTTTGTTTTAATGTAACAAGGTTTCCCTTTCCTTTGCCCGCTCTTGCAGTTACTTCACTGCTGTTATACAGGATGGCCGCTATGCCATTATCAGGAGTTGCCATCCATAAATGTTCCGCATAATAGGGCCAGCCCTGGGCATGGTTGTGCTGGCAGCAACGGCTGCTAAAAGGATTCATCATCAAAAAAGGCCCTTCGTTTTGAAGCCCTGGCGCATGATTGCGGCTATCGCTTACCACCATGTTAGGGGCTGTAAGATACCGCAGTGCTTTAAAGTCGGGCATTACCGCCGCGGGGTAAGTATTGAAAGCGACTTCCTCGCAATTGTCGGCCCACATAGGATCTCCTGTAATGCCCGTCAGTATCTCATCTGAGGCCATCTGTTCCACCATACCGCAAGTTTCTACAGCCTGCCTTGGGTCATCAAAACCTTTGCGTGAATTTTCATCTGAACCAAACATACCTCCCGGAACCTGGCCATAAAGTTTACGTACAAGAAAAAAATTATTATAAGTAGCGTTGAGTAAAGCGCTATCCTTTGATTGCATGAAATAAGTGGCAGGTTCTCGGAAACACTGGGCGATATTTACATTGTGCCAGTTAGGCAAATCTGATTTTTGTGACCAGTTTGCGGTATTGCGATGAATTTTATCAGCAAGGTTAAGCAACCATTTTTCACCTGTACGGTTGTATAACCAATATATGCTGTAGAGGTTGTCACCGCCGCGACTGTTTTCCCAGTATATTTCCAGCAACTTGTCTTCCGGAACACCCGATTGCCATTTAAAATATTTTGTCATAAAAGGTATTACCCTGCTATCACTGCTATACTCGTAATAGGATTGAAGGCACCATAGCATGATCATATTGGGCCAAAGATCGGGAGACTTCCCTTTGTTATCCTGGTGCTGGTTCTCTACGGTACGTGGTCCAAAATAGCCATCCGGCTCCTGGCTGGAGAATACTTTATCGAGCCATAATTTTGTTTCCGTAATGATTTTTTCATCTTTTAAAATATAACCCAGGTTGCCATATCCCTTCAACCAAGACGGCACTTCTTCCCAAACATGATCGCCTTTTCCGTTACCACTGAACCATGCGTTGTTATTTTTATCAAGCCATGCACTGATCTCACCCAACTTTCCTGTCAGGCCATCCCGCTGCAGCTCCAGGTATTTTAATATCCACCCTTTTGGTTTAATACTGCCAACTGGTAATTTTATAAAGGCTAATGGCGTTAAGGGTTTTTTATTGCCCGGGTAAAATTTATTGAATTCACTGACGGGCGGCCGCCTAATATTTGTGACGCTGCTAACCTGGGTGATTTGTGCGCTCGATGAGCTGGTTGAAATCAATACTACCGCAATGAAATTAAATACCGTGAGACGTTTCATGTAACCTGGTTTAAGAAAGTAAATATGCAAGGTAAATGATGCAAGACCTTTTTGATAACTTGAATGGACGCAATCTTTTATTGTAAATGCCCCTCTTCTGTTAAAGATG
The DNA here is from genome assembly GCA_037719925.1 of Ferruginibacter sp. Lineage (GTDB taxonomy): Bacteria > Bacteroidota > Bacteroidia > Chitinophagales > Chitinophagaceae > Ferruginibacter. Next base: position 13,979 of record JBBJMD010000067.1, on the reverse strand, counting down.
TAAAGTATGGCAAGTGACGGAAAGTAACAGTAACATATTAAATCATATTCCATTCAAATCGTTTCATCCATGCGGGGAAAGAATATCGTGCACTGATGCGGCCTTCACCCCTATTTGGCATTGATCACAAGAAATTGAACATACAACTATGCAGGAAATTTCTAAAAGTACACTTACCATTTGTTGCCCTCATTAATTTTTTAATGTGAAGCCAGTCTTAAAATTCAAATATTTCTTACTGGACTGGCGGCAGATCAATTCCGGTTCAAGCACCAGTTTACGCGGAGCGAGATTTTTTGAATTTTTATTGTCAAGGGAATCAAAAAATAAATTGGCGGCTTCTTCGCCCATGCGAACAGTTTGCTGGTTAACGGTAGAAAGAGAGGGTGTAATATATTCACCGAAGGGCTCGTTGGCAAATCCAATGATGGCTATCTCATCAGGAATTATTTTATTAACGGCTTTTATAGCCTGCATAGCACCTAATGCTGTAAAATCCTCTACGGCAAAAATCGCATCCGGAGGTGCCGAAATGGACAGTAATTTCTTCGTGCAGTCACGTCCGGATTCAATACTTACCTTTCCATATACAATGAGGTCATCATCTACCGGGATGCCATATACGTTCAGGGCATGAACATATCCTTTCAGTCGCTGGTTAAAAATGCTTACATGCTGCTGACCGCCAATGTGTGCAATACGGCTGCATCCCTGGCTGATCAAATGCTTGGTAGCTTCAAAGGCGCCGGCAAAATCATCCACTACAACGGATGACACCCCAAGGGTATCGATCGCCCGGTCAAAAAGGATCAGGGGCACACCCCTTCTTTTAATTTCGCTGTAATGATCCAGGTTGATGGTTTCTTTTGAAATAGACGCCAGTACACCATCTACCTGTGATTGCAAAAAAGTTTGAACGCCTCTTTTTTCATATTCATATAGCTCATTGGATTGATATATCAGGACATTATAATTGTTCTCGTTTGCAACTTTTTCAATGCCATGGATAACGGAACCAAAAAAATTAATCTCTGCACTTGGGATAATTACCCCGATGATATTTGATTTACCCAGCCTTAGGGAGGAAGCAATTATATTGGGCTGGTATTTCAGTTTTAATGCAGCTTCGCGTACAGTTTTTTTAGTGGACTCCTTAATGGCCGGGTGGTTGTTGAGGGCACGCGAAACCGTTGCAGCGGTAATATTTAATTCCCGTGCAATATCCATTAATGTTACTTTTAAAATAACCTCACTCATGGCTGCCTGTTAAACTATATAAAAGTAAACTCATTTAAAACTGGTTATATTTTTGAAAATACTTGCAGATCAAAATACGCTATTCAAATAACGTAGCAACGAAAATCAATTTTTAAAGCCGCAATTGTTTCATATAAATTAATAAGCTGATCCCCCGCTGATAATTTCCTTCTTTTCCATTTGCCCGACAACACAGGTTATGATCCTGGTTTTCTAAAAATACCTGGCGTAGAAACACCAGGCCTTAATGAAACATGCTATATGAAAAAAGTTACTGCCAGAACTATTGCACTTCATTTAATTTCTTTACCAGGTTCACTTCGTCTTCACGATAAGCCGTACCGTCCCTTTTAAAAATATCATGAAACCATTCAACCGGCTGGCTACCATCGCTGAGAGGTGTATCCCATGCATAAATAGTATTGGTTTTTCCTTCAACAAAACCCCAGTTGATTGCCCCCACTTTTTCTTTTTTAAGCATGGGCAAAACCGTAGGGAAGCGGCTATTGCGGGTACGCGCCATGTACTCCGTACAGATCAATGGCTTTCCACTGGCTTTCAGCACCTGCACTACTTGTTTGTGCAGGCTGGCTTCCTGGTAATCATGGTAAGTGATCACATCTGAATTCAACAACTGGAATGCGTTCAGCTGCTCAAAGCCCCAGGCCCAAAGGCCAGCAGATATGGGCTGATCAGGATTAACTTCCCTCGACCACCGAAATATTTTTTTTAATAATGCCAGTGAAGAATCTCCTTTTCCACTATTACCCGGTTCATTATAAAGGTCCCACAGCAATATTCTCTTATCATGTGCAAATCCGGTTAGCACATCTTTTACATATTTTTCCAGTTCGGGAAACCCGGTAGAATCATAAGAAGCTACCTGCCCCGGATCCTGTACCCAGCCAGAATTATGGATTCCTGGTTTTGGTGCTGGCTGTACACCAGGTTTGGCTTCCTTATTCCAGCAATCATCAAAAAAAACAAAGATGGGTTGTATGTGGTGTTTGTCGGCAATAGAAAGAAATTGATCAACCCGCTTTTTAAATCCCACCGGATCCTGTTTCCAGGCTACTGAATGTAAGAATACCCTCATTGTATTGAAGCCTATACTTTGAGCCCAGCCAAGTTCCTTATCAATTGTAACCGGATCGAAGGTTTCTGCCTGCCACATTTCCAGCTGGTTAATGGCATTAGCCGGGATGTAGTTGGCACCCGTTAACCACTTATGCCCGCTATACCACGCGTTCGCTTTTTCGGGAGTCCAAACTTTGCCGGGTTGGTTTACAACGCTATTTTCATTTTTTGGTTTCTGCGCCTGTACTGTTGTTGCTATAAAAAGGAAACACAAAATACTAAACCGCTGAAAGTTTTTATACATAATTTAAGATTAAGATGGATGATAAATGTTTAATTATTTTTTAATTGAAGCCTGTTACTGTAACTGTTCCAGTAGTGTGACAATATCCGTCCTGCTGGAAAAATTTGTTTTATTTTTTTTAACGAGTTCTTTTATGAGCTCTTTCTTTTCGGGAAATACTTTACCTAGTTGTTGGGCGGAGCCCGCTTTCATCCAGTTATCTCCTTTCAATATCCAATATGCATAGCCGGGAATTACTTTGAAATCGTCGGCAATTTTAAGTCATTTACTTTACCTGTCTTTATAAAAGATTTTAAAGAGGTCGCATTCGTTGTGGGTGAAGCGGTTCCGTAGCCGACAGAAGCGCCTGGTTCCTCAACCTGGCAGGTGAATTCAAGTAATAAAGGGGCCGGGCCGCCTGTCAATACTTCATAGAACTTATTTTTTAATGGAATAAACTTCCTGCCCTGTATTACAATCGTATCAACTTGTGCCGGATCAGCAATAGCCAATAATTTACCGTTATCGTCAAATACCATTTCCCCGGAAAGAATATTATAGTTTAACCGTTGCTGGTAAGTTTTGCCTGATTTTACTTTAACAGTGCCAACGATAAATGAATCCAATACATAGTGCATTAGCCTGACGGGCGCATTCGAAAATTGCGCTCCTGCCACTTTGAATAAGCACATGCTGATAATCAGGAAAACCTTTGACATTTATTAATTATTTATCTATTAGCTTTTGCTCCAGCACTTTGATAAAATAACCACCCACCACGCTTCTTGCCTGGAAGCCAACCTTTTTCCCCGTAGTCGTTTCATGCCAGTCGCTGAGCGGAACCCTCGATTTTGTTGAAATTGCATACTGGTACATGGGGTCTGCCAGCGCTTGAAAATCCTTATGATCCGAGGCAAGCACAGAGGTCCCAGATTACCCAATCTGATTTAGTATATGTTTTACGACTGTCCAGCGGCAGACCATAATCTTGTTGCCTTGTAAGATAATATTTGATCTCTTTCTCATACACTTCCTGGGGGAACAAATCCATTTTTAATAGCTTGTCCCAAACCAGGTTGTATTTCTGGCTCCAGGTTCCTTTTTTATCAAACGTTAATGAATAATGATCCCCATCATCGGCCATTGCCATCCATTTGGATACCATTTCCCTGGTAAGGTTCCTGTACTTTTCAGCCGTTGTAATTTCCTGTAGTTTTTCTGCCATTTGTACATAGCCTCCTAAAGCTACAATTGCTTTCACCGAAAGGTTTGTATTGCGTGCGAGGTGTCCGGCAAAATCATCCGTACATAACTGGTTAGCGGGATCGAACCCTTCTTTGCTTAAGTAATCCGCCCAAATGGAAAGCGTTTTCCAATGCTTTTTAGCATAAGAGGCATTGCCATCCATTTTAGTGATTGCTGCAGTAAGGATCACCATATTACCACATTCTTCTACCGGCATATCTTCACCATACGTTTGCCCGTTGGCAATTGGATAAGTACCCAGGTCGTGAGCCGGGAAAGGCTTTTTCCATTTACCGCTTTCACTATAGTAATATATACCATTCAACATCCCTTTTAACAGCTGGGGATTATAGGCAAGAAACAATGGGGCCGAGGGATAGGTAATATCTACGGTGTTGATAGAACCGTTACTATAATTTTCCTTTGAAAGAAATAGGATTTCCCCGGTGGGGCTTTTCACAAGCTTATGTGCGGATATGCTTTGCCGGTAGGCCAGTTCACATAACCTTGCATAATTTTCCCCACCTGCTTTCACCGCATCATCGTATATTAATTTATTAAGCACTTCACATTTTTTTATCGTTGACTTATAATCTGAAGCAGCCCCCGACAATTGTTGTTCGATGGTAGTTGCCGCATTCTTCCACCATGGCCGCAGGTTTTTTGAAAAATACTGAACAGAATAAAGATCATCATATCCAACGAGGATAAGTTGTTCTTTTGCCGTATTGCCTATCTTCCCCAACCTGATTAATGTGTTAAGTGAAAGATGTTTTCCTGTACTAACGTTTGTTGCCGATGGTTTAAAAGCATTTGCCAGGCCTTCGCCCGAAGATATGGATTGCCGCACAGTTGCCCCTGACGGAACCGCAACATACATATAACCCCAGTCTATACGAAGATCGTCTCCTTTTTTTTGCAGTAAGTGCTGTGCTGTGGTGCCTGCTTTTAAAATGGAAAGCCCGGCGGTGCTATACCTGGTGGCTTTTATCTGCTGTGAAGATGTATTAGCTGCAATATCTGTTGAGGCGCCTAAATATAACTGGACATCGTGTGCGGAACCGTCATTCGATTTAACTACTGCGCTGATATAGGACACGGGCCTTGCCAACACGTCGGGTTCTTTGATAAGCAACGGTGATGTAAAAGTAAGTGACAGGTCTATGTTACCACAGGTGAAATCGTACGCTGTCTGCGTAGCATTCAGCACAACTTTTTTTTGCTTTGCAGGGTCAATGGAAAGGTTAATATCTTCTTTTGGCTCTTCTACCAGGCCTGCATCCAGCAATGCTCCACCGCCGGTATTGATTACATGTATGGCAAGCACGTTTTCTCCTTTTTTCAGTTTGCTTTTAATGTCATCTTTAACCGGCAGGTAAAGGAATTTACCTGACACCCCTTTGGTTTGATAAACCACATCGCCATTTAAATAAACATCTACATCATCATCGTACCTTACTTTTAATAACAGGTCATTAAAATCAGTACCGGCAAGGTTAAATTTGCGGCGCACCCATATATCCCTGGTCAGCCACATGGTAGTAGAGATCCCTCTATTATCGCCAAAAGAGCCTTTACCTTTTTTCCATTGGCTATCATCAAAAGTAGTGTTCATCCAATCATCGCCGGGGGAGGATTCAGTATAAGTGGCGTCGTAATTCAACTCATCGCCGGCAGGGACAATCGTCTTGTAAACCTTACGTGTATTTCCTAAAAAACGAAATACTTTGCCATCCACTTTTAGCAACCCCACCAATGAATGATCGGTACCCGTCCAGTGTTTGGTGGGGGAAGCAGCTAATTCATCTGAAGTTGACCATATGCTAAAATAAGGATCATGTGTGATTAAAGGATAAGCAGGCGCTTTGGTGTTTTGCGCAAAAGAGTATACAATACTACATAAAGCAAATTTTAGTAACCCCAATTTCTTCATCATTTTATTTTTAATTATTTGTATTGTTTTTCCCTTACTATTTTGACGGCATCTTTACTTTCGAATGCAGCAAGCTTAAAATTATTCTATCCAAACCTGCTGCGTGAATGCCCCGTTGGCGGCCACATCCCAGCACTCAAGCCTTATCCATTTTTTATTTTTGACATCAGTATCGAAGGTGAATTGTTTTCTGCCGAAGCCAGGGTATGGTCAGGCTGATCCGTTCGCGGTAAACCTTTTCACCGTCTCCTGTTATGATCTCGATGAGTTCAATGGAAACGTCCAGTCGGCTTCCAGCACAATTTTAGCTTTACCATTAACAGCGGCTTTAATGGTTTCACCAGATCTGTGCCCGTCCACCGTAAAAAGTGGGAGCAGCACCTCCCCGGTTGATACAAAAAATTTTCCCTGCTGCATTACGTCTAAAACAGGTTGCCATCCATCTTTGTAACGGGGTAATTGATTGAGCTGAAGGTAGTTTACATTCAGGTGGGCATACATCTCATTCTCCGGCTCAATAGAAAACAGGTCCGCCTCCGCGATGGCATGTTTTTTAAATCCCCAGTTCGCCATATCATCCATCAGGTCAAGGATACGCTTACCAAGGCGTGGCTGCGAAAGATCAGCCGGTATTGCTTTCCAGGCTGCTCCAAAAAAACGATCAGATTTAAAAAACCCTTCGTTCCTGTATTTATCCGGGTAACCGGTAGAGCCCTTTGTTCTTGCATGGGCTGTCCAGGCCAGGCCATTTTCCTGCTCCAACAATGTAAGCATGTCATGCTTATCCCCTATCCTGTATATTTTTCCATAGGTACTATCCATGGTCATAAATGGCATCCCTGTTTTCCTGGACATGATCCAGTAAACAGGCCGGGGAAAAAATTGCAGCCAGTGCCCACCATAAAATTCATTGGGCTCTTCGCCCGGGAGTAAAAGAAAATTATCTCCGGAAAATTTCCGGCACATTTTAAATAAGGCATCAAGTTCCTTTAATCTTTGCTCATCCGGCCCTGTGGGATGGGCAGAGTAATGAAATTCTCCCAGGTGAACGATGTTAATCCCTGTACTTTTAAACACCTTAACAAAACCGGGTACACCCGGGGGCTCTTTACCCGGCAACACTACTTTCATTACATACTCGTTATGAAAATGGCTCGACATTGTTTTATAACCAGGCAGGGGTTTATAAGAATCGCCATGCGTAAATTGTTTGACCGCTTCCATTATCATAGGTGTGGTACCGGTATTTAACAGGCAAAAAAAGTTGAGCCGCTGATTTGTGCCGGGTGGTGCGTTGAACCATGGCACCCAGCGGTTATCGCCCATGAGGTCCTGCCGGATCCCGATGCCATAACCCGCAATCCTATCACGGTAATGATTACCGTACCAGGTAAACTTTAAATTAAAGGCTTCGTCCAGGGGATAAAAATATTGGTGCGGGGCGGGAAAAACCGCGAGGCTGCCTGACTTACTTTGCCCAACGATTACCCGATATTTAACCGCCAGGTTGCGGCTCGTATCATTTTTATCTAAGCCGGTAGACTGATGCTGGTCGTTGGTATCTGTCCAGGCTATTTTATTCCATAGCTCTTTCCTGCTAACGAGGCCAGCATCATACAATATGGCTGTTGAATCGTGCTGTGTGGACATTACTGCGGCAATGTTAAATAAAGGGCTGCCATTATACAAAGTGATCTCAATGGCGCCTTTGAATGATCCTGCCTGTATATCTCCTATCCTGATGATGGTTCTGTTGCCGGTGGCGGATAGGCTGGCAGACCTTTTGTAAAGATCGACCGTATAGGTTTGGTGGGGTAGCTTATTGGTTTTATCAAAAAAGATATTCCATCCATTTTGAGATACAAGGTCTCTTTTGCCGACAGTTAGAAGAAATGCGGGGTCAAGGTTGGCCCCGATTTCTTTTAATTTACCAGATCTACTAAGCTGAATGCTATTAAATAAAGGTTTTCCGTTGCCCAGATCAATAACTATTTTACAGGTTTCTTTATTACCGGCCGGCCAGGAAATGCTTAACAGGTTGTTTTTAATGAGCGCTTTCGCTTCATGCTTCCGGGGCAGGCCTGAAAGATCCACCTTCACCTGCGCATTGGTGGAAATGCAGGTAATCAATATCAGGAAGGTTATATATTTTTTCATTACCAGGCCAGTAAAGATTTGCGCGCTAGTGATAAGTACAGTGTCCATGACATGTATCACAGATCAATCCCAGGCAATTTAGTTTGGTAGCCCTATAGTGGTATTCAGCCACCAATGAATGTGTTCTTGCTATTTTTTGTAAACATTTAGCTGCGCACGTAAAATCAATACTTCTTATGGTTTAACAATCTACACTGAGTAATCATACTGGTAAAGCTTCTTTCTTACCCAAAATTCCTAAGCCCTTTTAAAATTTTCGATTTAGGTTAACTGAGTAGTTTACCGTAATACAATCAGTGTATAGGACCAACCGATGTACCGGATCACTTAAAAATTTAATGTTGTTACCGGGTTTAATTTCCGGCGAGTTTTACACGTGTATTATCATAGAATTTTGAATGAACAGACTTTAATTTATCAACCGGCATTTTTATCTCTTTACGGTCATAGGTCATCAGGCCATTGGTTTCCACTTCTACATCTGTAGTTTGGGTATATACTGCTGCTGAGAGGCCTTTCTCTATTAAAAAGGGGATGCGGTCCATCAGTTCAGCATAGCGTTTGAATAATTCATCCCTGTTTTTAAAGGTTTGATATCCCCAGTTATTTTTTTCCTGCCAGTTGTGCTTTTCAACCGGTAATCCAAGCCCGCCAAATTCACCCAACACCAATATCCTTGTACCACCATACAGAGCCGGGTCAGGCATTAAGGGTTCGGGATAATTATGAAGGTCAATGATGTGCCCTACATTCTCAAAGTTGCCGCCACTAGCAGTATTCACTAAACGGGATGCGTCGGCTTTCATAGTCCATTCAATGATCTCTTTAGTTTTGAACTGGCCCCATGCTTCATTAAAGGGAACCCAAACAACGATACTGGGAAAATTATGCAGCGCTGTCATAATACTGCTCCATTCTGTTCTAAATATCTGTTCTGATTCACTGGTGCGATCCTTGTCTGTTCCGCGGCCAAATATCCCGGGGCGATTTTCCCAACTGTTTCCAAGGTCGCCGCTAGGCATATCCTGCCAGACGAGCATCCCTGCCAGGTCGCAGTAATAATACCAGCGTGCGGGCTCAACTTTTACATGTTTGCGAATCATGTTAAAACCCATTTCCTTTGTCTTGTCAATGTCAAATTTCAGGGCCTCGTCGGTGGGAGCTGTATATAATCCGTCGGGCCACCAACCCTGGTCAAGCGGGCCGTATTGAAATAAAAACTGGTTATTTAACAGCATCCTTTGTGTTCCATTATTATCAGGGGCCATAGAGATTTTACGCATAGCAAAATAACTTTTCACTTCATCAACAGGTTTTCCTTTACGCATTACCGTTAGCTTCAGGTCATAAAGAAAAGGATTTTTGGGAGACCAAAGTTGCGGATCCGCAATCGAAAGGATGGTTTCATTGTTTTCTCCCATTGTTTGTTCTGTCAGCTTCTCGTTGCCTTTCCAGGCAGAAACCACTACCTGGTCGCCGGGCACAATATTTTCCATTCTTGCAGATACATGAAGCGTTTTCTTATCTATATCGGGGGTTTGTTTCGTTGAACTAATATACGTTTTCGGAACACCCTCCAGCCAAACTGTTTGCCAGATGCCGGTTACGGGTGTGTACCATATCCCTTCCGGATTTTTTACCTGTTTGCCTCGCGGCTGTGGACCTTCATCTGACGGGTCCCATACCCTTACTGCAATTTCCTGGTTGCCTTTTTTATTCAGTGCGGAACTGATGTCAAAAGAGAAGGGGTCGTATCCTCCTTTGTGAGTACCAACCGCTTTGCCATTAACATATACATCACATAACCAGTCCACTGCCCCGAAATGCAACAACACGGTATTATTTTTAAAATTCCCCGGGAGGGTAAGATCACGGGTATACCAGAGGACGCTGTCTTTTCCTACTGTTTTACCTACACCGGAAAGAGCAGATTCTACTGCAAATGGTACCAGTATTTTGGGCAAATGTGGCGGGGATATCTTCTGCGGATTTAGGCAGAATAGCGTAGTCCCAAAGGCCGTTTAAATTCATCCATTTTTCCCTAACCATCTGGGGGCGGGGATATTCAGGCAAGGCATTAGCGGCTGTTACTTTAGAAGCCCAGGAAGTGGTGATTCTATTTCCCGCTATTTTCCAGTCATTTTGGGCCGGAAGCTGCGTGTTAAACAAATAACAAGGGGGAGTAATATATATACTTTCATTACATTTCAATTTTAATTTAAAGTGGCTTCGGCTTCCGGTATTCATCTTATCAGAAATTATACAAAAGCCATTTAATACGCTAAATGGCTTTTGCTTATTAACATGGAGTTATGCATAAAGGCATTATATGAATATAAGAAAACTTACTTATGCCAAAGTGACTACGCATATCCGTTAGAATGACAGCTTCTGTACAGGGGAAAAAATCAAGTCTTCCACATTTTCTATTTTAACTCCTATCCGTGCGAAAACATAGTTTTGGGTGGGTACAATATCAGGTATGGTAACATTCAGCGTAATATTGTTTGGATCTACTATATCATTGCCAGACATACCTGCATTCGCAATATTATAATCGCCGCCTGATACAAACTGTGTTTTATTTATAAAAAGCGTTACATATTCAATATTCTTCGCTGTTGCATCAACCACCACTTTTTCAATTTTAAAGGTTCCGGTTACCTTTCCCTGCGGCGGATAACCGGGGTGTCCTGATCATATAATATGGTGTAATTCCAGGTCAAGTGTTTGGGCACCCTTACACTAATTGCTATACTATCCGGGTTACCAGACGCCGTTTGTTTCCATTTAAATGGCCCTTGCCCGTTTGGTATTATCAATTTATAGTCACGTCAAAAAGCAAAGCGGAAAAACTTCCCTCCTGGTCAAACGATGAGCCGATGGCACCTACTTTACCAAAACCAAACTGGTACAATTCATAAGGTACCTGGAACTGTTCCAGCCCAATCGGCTCGCCCTGATAAACCAGGCGGCCCGAAAGTTTAGATCCAGGAGCATCATAATTATCTTTTTTACAGGATACAATAGAAGCAGCTAATGCAAACAATATTATATAATGAAATTTATTTTTCATAATTAGTCATTTAATGGTGATAGCTATTGATTTGGCTGCCTTACAATTTTAGGATTGGATGCCCTGATATTATCATCAATAAAGCTGTAATAATTACCAAACTGAAATTTATTGGAACCGTTCACTACTGATGGCCGCACTTCTTTAAAAATCCATTTCCCATTATTGGCGTTTCCCGGATTATATATTTTATACGGATACAATGCCCAGGGTTGGGTATTTCTTTTGGTAGCTTTACCAATATTGCTGGTTAATTCTGCAACCGTGGAAATTGGATTGCCGTCCCAGACGATATGCGCAATTCTCCAGCGCTTTTTATCAAATAACACATGGCCTTCAAAAGCAAGTTCCACGCGGCGTTCATGAACTATCCTGTCGAATGTGATCTCCCCGGGCGTAAGTGGAATTATCAAACCTGCCCTGGCCCTTACCTGGTTCATATAAGTGGCAGCAACAGCCGTTTGTCCCAATTCAAATGCAGCTTCAGCGGCATTTAACAGAACTTCACTAAACCGATACCGTATAAATGCCACATCGCTGCCCCTGCCCCTTCTGCCAGAGCCCACAGTAGGATCGAGCCATTTACGAACATAGAATCCACTTTGTGCCCTGAATTCAATATTTACAGGGCCGTCTTTACCTACCACCTGAACATCTGTTGTAGTGCCTGGCAATGGTTTTAACTGGCCCGCCTCATCACTCGTAATGATGCTTCCGTCGGCTAACTGGTAACCTGCCCATATGTCTACCCTTTTACCTTTGAAAATAGCATTGGGTAAAAGAACGGTACCCGCAAGGCGAGCATCCCTTCCCGCAAAAAGTTGGAAAAGGCTATCAGGATTGTAATCATAATAAATAGGATTTCCTGCAGCATCCCTGGTAGGAAGCGGCGCGAAAGTATTATCCAGTCTTTCAAATGATTGCACCAGGTTCAAAGAAGGGTTTAAGCGCCCGGCATCCCCACCCTCATCAGAGATTGAATAAGGCTGATCATTGGTTGTAAAACCATGGGTTCTTCCCGCGCCCGTTGCCCTGAAATCTTCAATAAGAATTGACTCTTGGTTAACACTGCTTTTGTCTAAGAATATGGCGGCGAAATTATCTGACTTATCAGGTAAAATATCGTACAATTTGTAAGCCCCGGCGTTGCCATTGATTATTTCTTCAGAAGCTGCCAATGCTTTTGTAAAATAACCAGCAGCCATGTTTACAGGAATGCCCACTTCACCACCTGCCAGTGTTACCTGTGGTGTATTTGCACCATATTTTGCTATGGACCCGGCGTATAAGGCAGCCCTCGATTCCATGGCAAGTGTAGCAGCTTTTGTGGCCCGTGATTTTGAATTTACATCGGCAGGCAAATCGTTTTTAATGGCTTCAGCTTCACTGATCACGAAATCATATATTTCTGATTCCTTAGATCGGGCGATTTGTATTGAAGAGGGATCGCCCTTTGCCGGGTCGTACTGTAATGACGTGGTGATGAGCGGAACACCCCCCATTCTTTTCACCATTTCAAAATACTCGTTTGCGCGAAGAAATTTTGCTTCAGCTGTAAACCTTGTTTTTTCATTTTCGGTAAGCGCAGTAGATGCAGCGATCCTTTCAAGGAACAAATTAAGTTCACGGATATACGTATAGGTTTGGCCCCAATTTATGCCCCATTCGTTGTAACCCCACCCGGTCCTTGTTACCAGGAAATAACTACCATTTTCGGAAGGAAAGCTTTCGCTGAAATCGGCAAAACTTCTCCAGCCATTATCCAGGCTTGTAAAAATCTGTCTGCCGGTTATAAAGGTCTCCCAAGATTGATAATACCAATGCAGGATCTGAAAAGGCAACATCATTTGGCACAACCTGTATTGGTGGTATATCCAGGAACTCACTGTCTTTTTTACATCCTGCCATCAAAAGCAGGAAGGCAAATAGTGTTAGAGATAATATCTTTTTCATTTAATTAATTGTTAGTAAGGAATCAGTTTAAAAGGAAAGATTTACACCCACATTAATAACTTTGTTTTGGGGAAACTGAAGGGCATTATCGTCTACCACTTCCGGATCTACACCATAATCTTTCAGGTTATCAAAAGAAAACAAGTTGTATGCGTTGAAATAAATCCTGGCCCTTTGAATTTTTGCCCGCTGGATGATCCTTGCCGGTATTGTATATCCTAATTGTATCGTTCTGGCCCTTAATTGCGTAACATTATGCAACCAGAATGTAGAATTTCGGTTATAATTGCTATGATCAAACTGAATATTATAGCGGTTGGCAGGATATTTTCCAGGAATCCATGCACTGTTCTTATCATAAATATCCGCACGGTGCCACCTGTCAGTAAAAATGGTGTTTAAATTCCCGTTGTTCTGGAACGCCCACCTTGCTTCCCAGTTCTGGAACCAGGTATAACCTGACGCCCCGGAAAAATCTGCATTAAAATCAAAGCTCTTGTAAACAATTCCAATATTGAATCCAAAATTAATATTGGGTTGTTGCCCATATCCAAAGCCGATCGGCCGTTCATCATACCCATCAATTTTACCATCACCGTTTATATCCTGGTATTTAAAATCACCGGGAAGCAAGGTCCTGTTACCCTGCCCGTCAATGTTTACCGGGTGATTATTAATTTCGTCGAACTGAATTGCCCTTCGACTGTGTAGCCCCACCAATCCGGAATACCTGTTTTCAGAAGAATTGCGATATTGATCGAGGGAATTAAAGAATAGTGGTTTGTAAGACTCTAAATTTTTGGACCGCGTGTAGGAAACATTTCCTCCTACGTTAAACTTAATATTATTAATACTTCCATTATAAGATAAAGACATCTCTTCACCAAATTGAGCATCGCTGTTAATGTTTTCCTGTGGCAGGGTATAGCCGATCTCAATCGGCACAATCACATCGTTCTTGTTACCCAGGAGCCCGGAACGTTTCCTGTAAAAATAAT
>JBBJMD010000227.1:0-5678 GCA_037719925.1 Ferruginibacter sp. | reverse complement strand
TTGTGGTTAAGTACCGACGATAACCCGGCCAACAAAGTGCTGATCGCCTATGCTGAATCTTCGACTGATATCAGGCAATACAATAAATTTTCCACACAAAAGTCTGCTCCCGTGAGATTGATAAAGGGAGCAAGGTATTATATTGAAACCTTGCATAAAGAAGCCTTCGGTGCTGATCATGTTTCAGTAGCCTGGACCCTGCCAGACGCTTTAGTTGAAGCACCCATACCGGGGATTAGGTTATCTCCATTTACCGCGCCTTTAACTACCGGTACAAGAGTTAGTTCAAGTGAATTTGCAACTGCCATGCGATTGAAAACTGTGGAAGAAAAAGCCGGTGGATTGAAGGTTACGGCCACGCCAAATCCTTCACAACACTATTTCACACTTTTGACCAGCAGCAAGAATACCAAATCGCTTAATATCACTTTAACCGATGTAGCGGGAAGAATAGTTGAAAGAAAATTAAATGTTGCGGCAAATGGTACGGTTCAGGTTGGTCACAGATTGCCGGCGGGTATTTACTTTATTGAAGTAATACAGGACAATCAAAAACAAAAGTTGAAACTTGTTAAACAATAAAAGACTAAAAAAGGCAAACCACCTCACTAGAGGTGGTTTGCCTTTTTTAATATAACTGCTTTTTTATATAATTCATATTACCCCATCATCAATTACCATCAACCGATCCGCCTGTTTATTTTAAGGCGATCATTCCTTTATTCTGCCTATAAATGTAGGTACAAGAACAACAAGTGGTGTTGTTGAATGTTTTGCAACCAATACAAGATTCATCCCCCAGGTAACAGTATAATCATATTGACATATTAAATGCTTAACCATTTCTTTACCCCGCAATATTAATTTCACTTCCTACTTAAAAACAACGCACAAACCATGAAAAAAAATTACATTCATATCCTGTTCTTCTTACTTGCTTCTGTGGCTTTAAAATCATTTTCACAGGCGCCGGTGGATGTGTTTATTTCAGAATATGTAGAAGGAAGCAGCAATAACAAAGCAGTAGAACTTTATAACCCAACAAATAACACTATCAACCTTGGTGCAGATGTATTTTAATGGTGGCACTGCTGCGAGTACCACTATCTCGCTTACAGGTTCAATAGCGCCAAACGGAGTGTTTGTACTTGCCCAGTCTTTAGCCAGTTTTGCAACATCTTCTTTTCTTAATCAAACAAGCGGGGGCAGTTGGTACAATGGAGATGATGCGATCGTACTGCGCAAAGGGGGGCCCACTGGTACCATCGTTGATATTATCGGACAGGTTGGTTTTGATCCGGGAACAGAATGGGGCACCGGGTTGACATCCACTGCTGATAATACGATACGGCGTAAAACTGGAATTTGCACAGGTGATGTAATCGCAACTGATGCATTTGATCCCGCGGTAGAATGGGACGGATTTGCAATAGATAATTTTAGCGGTCTTGGCTCACACACCTCCATTTGCTCTACTACCGGCCAATCAATCACAATAAGTCCGGTATCACTAAGTTTTACAACTACTGTCAATACTCCCTCGGCGTTCCAATCATATACCGTTCAGGGTAATTTACTTGATAATGATATAAATATAACCATACCCGCCCTTTCAAGCTTTCGAATATCATCCACCGATGCTGGTCCCTATACCACCACCATTACAATTACAGCAGCCGCTGCGAATCCGTCCCGTGCCGGTTATGTAATTTTTAGCCCAACCTGCAGGCCAATCCGGTAATATACCCACGTAAGAGGTACAGTTACTGCTAACTTAGCTGTACAGGGTACCGCCACCGGCCTGAGGGAATCACAGCGATATTTGATATACAAGGAACAGGCACTGCTACCCCTTATGATGGCAGCATAGTCACCACCCAGGGTATTGTTACAGGAGATTTCCAGGGATCTGCCCAGCTAAGGGGATTTTTTATACAAGACACCACTGGTGACGGTAATAGCCTTACTTCAGATGGTATATTTGTTTTGGATTCTGTTTCTAATGTTAATATCGGTGACTACCTGAAGCTTACCGGGGAGGCAGATGAATTTTTTCAAAAAACCGAGCTAAAGATTATAACTACTCTTTCCGTATTGAGCACAGGAAACCCGCTTCCAGCTCCTGTTACAATTAATCTTCCGGTGAGTGCGGTACCTGATTTGGAAAGTTATGAAGGTATGCTGGTTACATTTCCACAACAGCTTTCTGTGACGGAAACATTTACCCTTGGCAGGTTTGGAGAGGTATTATTATCAGCCAATGGCAGGCTTTTTAACCCAACCAGTTTTATCGATCCCAACGATAATCCTGCTTCAGGGACCACCAGTTCTGGCAATGGTAATGTTTCGGCAGTCAACACGCAACAGGACTTAAATAACAGGAGCCAGATTTTGATGGACGATGGCAGTACTGTCCAGAATCCACCCATAGTCCCTTATTTAAATAGTGCCGATACTACTTTGAGGATCGGCAGCACGATCACTTCACTTACCGGGGTATTGGATTTCGATTTCAGTGTTTACAGGTTACAGCCTACTATCAGCCCGGCTATTAATTATGTTCCCCGGCCTGCCGTCCCATCTGTTGGAGCAGCCAATCTCAGGATAGCAAGTTTTAACGTGTTAAATTTTTTCAATGGAGATGGATTGGGGGGAGGATTTCCGACATCAAGGGGAGCTAATACCCTTTCAGAATTTAACCGGCAAAGGGTTAAGATCATTGAGGCAATAAAATCATTAAATGCAGATGTAGTTGGATTGATAGAAATGGAAAATGATGGAAACGGATCGAATTCCGCCATAGCAGATCTTGTGAACGGATTGAATGCGGCTACCGCAACAGGTACTTATGCCTTCATCGCGGACCCAACAGGTGCCAACGGCAATACTGGAACTGATGCAATTAAAGTGCCATGATTTATAAGCCGGCAACAGTTACCCCACAGGGGTTTGCTAAAAGCGATATGAACGCGGTTCATAACAGGCCCCCGGTAGCACAGTTATTCCTGGTGAACAACTCATCCGAAAAGTTTACAATGGTGGTTAACCACTTTAAATCCAAAAGTTGTACCGGAGCTACCGGATTAAATGTTGATCAGCTGGATGGACAGGGCTGTTTTAATAATTCCCGGAAGCTACAGGCCACTGCCTTACTTTCCTTTACCGAAATGCTGCAAACTCAAAGTAGTGACCCGGATATTATTATGGTAGGAGATTTTAATGCCTATGAAGAAGAAGATCCGATTGATATATTTCGCAGTGCGGGGTTGATTAATGCTATACCGGGTGCATACTCTTATGTATTTGACGGCCAAACCGGCGCATTGGATTACGCATTTACCACACCTTCCTTTTTTGCCAAAATAACCGGGGCCGATAAATGGCATATTAATGCTGACGAGCCGATTTTAAAAGATTATAACCAGGAGTTTAATCCGGCTTATGTATTTAGCCCGGATGCTTTTCGTTCCTCGGATCATGATCCGGTATTGGTAGGCTTTGTGATTGGAAATGTACGGCCGTCCGTTAGTATTTCCAATCCTGTTAATAACAGTTCATTTGATGCAGGCAGGCCCATTACCCTTACTGCTACGGCTGCTGATACCGATGGCACTATCACCAAAGTGGAGTTTTATAGTGCGGATGTGAGACTGCTCGTTGATAGCACTGCCCCGTTTTCTTACACAAACAGTGGGGTAGAACCAGGAAACTATGCCGTAACGGCAAAGGCATTTGATAATGTGGGGGATAGTGCTGTTTCAGACACTGTTCATATCACAGTAGTCGCCTGCCAGGGAACTGGAAGTATTTCTGCAGAAGGTTATACCAATATTCCAGGGTCGCAGGTAGCAGATCTTACCAATCATCCAAGTTATCCTAATAGCCCTTCTGTTACTGCTTCACTTAATTTATTTGAGTATGGTACGGAGTTGGGTGACAATTACGGTGCCAGGGTACGAGGTTACATCTGTGCACCCCAAACCGGCGACTATATATTTTATATTGCCGGGGACGACCAGGCTGGCCTGTGGTTAAGTACGGATGATAACCCGGCAAATAAAGTGTTAATTGCTTATGCGGAAACGGCGGTAAAACCAAGGGCCTGGTTTACTTATCCTTCGCAAAAATCCAGTTCAATAAGATTATTGAAAGGAGCAAGGTATTATATCGAAACATTGCATAAAGAAGCCTTTTCCGCTGATCATGTTGCAATAGGATGGATACTGCCGGATGGTTTCTTTGAAGCTCCCATTCCCGGCACAAGATTATCACCATATACAAACGCTTTAATATCCGGTGCACGCTCGGCATCAGGTGATTTTAAAAAACAAATGGAATTGAAAAACGTGGACCCTGACAAAATTAATACACTGAAAGTCCACGCCTCACCCAATCCTTCCCAAAATTATTTCACTTTGTTAACCAGCAGCGAAAAAGACCAACCGCTTAGTATCACTTTATCAGATGCCATGGGAAGGATAGTAGAGAGAAAGTTAAGGGTAAGCGCCAACGGCTCTATAAAGGTGGGAGATAAATTACCTGCCGGCATTTACTTCGTAGAAGTAATACAGGATGGGCAAAAGAAAAGATTAAAATTAGTGAAGCGCTAAATAGCGTTGTTACGCCATTACTATCCAAACAGTACCCAACAGTCCAAATCCGTCTCAATTAAATTTGAGGCGGATTTTTAAATGAGCGGGTGCCCCGGTTAATTTTTTAAAAATATTTATAGTATTCCGGGCCATGCTCTTGAACCCGTTAGCCTTTTTTACGAACAATAATTCTAACATCAGGAAACGCCCAGCGCAAGTGGCATTATTTCTTTTAAATCAGTCTGTCAATTAGTGGCAAATGGAAAATCAGGGCTTTGCTATTTTTTTACCGGTAGTGGAGTCGTTTTATTTGAAAGGAAAGAAGGGTTAATATAAAATAGGTTTTTGAAAAAGTCTCCGGATTTTTGCGTCGATGATACGGAAGCGGCTGGATCAGGGACTGGTAATTCTTAACGACGATAGTTTATTGTCAAAGTTACCTGCACACCTGCTATCGCTGGTGACAACCACTGAATCGCCGGTGAAGTTATCATGTTCATATGCTGTTACAACCCATCCTACCGGTATTTCAATGGAAGACGCATCATCATTCATCAATCCAAGGCTTGTTAGCATCGGCAAATTATAATCTCCGGCTTTTAAAGAGGGTAATACCCAACCCTGGTAATCGCAGCTTCCATAAACTGTCACAGAAGGTTTCCGGGCATATACTTTTAGATAATCCACTTCCAGGGAGTCGGGAATTGTTTTACTCATTTGAAACCGGTCACCGCCGAAGCCATTGATTTCTGTACTAAATAGTATAAATTCCTCCGTATGGGAAATGGCAACATTCATTCGGCCTGTTTCCCTGCCATCCACATAAAAAATATATTCTTTTGGTGTCCATTCGAAACCAAAAATGTGAAATCCTGTAGACACACCAGGCAGATACGCAGCAATACCAGCTGCCCGATGAGTGCCATCTGAAAAGTTATAACCGTTCCAATGCAGGTTGTAATACAGGCTATCCGTCCCTGCAGCACGATGGTATTCAAATGCATCGATCTCGGTGCCATAAATGGCGGGATTGGGCGGGTTTCTAGCAATACCAACACTATGTTGTATTAACCAAAAAGCAATATT
>JBBJMD010000066.1:0-18720 GCA_037719925.1 Ferruginibacter sp. | reverse complement strand
TTTGTTTCTTTTTTTTATCAAGAAAAAAAAGAAAGCATTAACCATGCTGTAATGTTGACCCTTGGTAGTGAAAACACCAACAACGGCAAGAGAGTAATAAAGTTACATAACCATAAAGATGATTAGTACCAACAACACCGCAAATTTACAAAATCTATTCAGTTTTAGGATTTAGATTTGTAATTCAAACGGTTCGCAATATGTATCAATTGAGCAACTACGTAATGGGGGATTGGATCAGGGGTGATGGGGAGGGACAGCAATTATACAATGCGGTGACAGGCAATCCCATTGCATCCGCTTCAACGAAGGGGCTCGATTTTGGGGCTATAACAGACTTTGCAAGAAAGGTAGGCAACCCCGCTTTGCGGAAACTGACGTTTCATGAGCGTGGTAATATGCTCAAGGCCCTGGCATTATATTTAAGGGATCAGCTTGATAAATTTTACCCGGTCAGTTACCAGACAGGAGCCACCAGGGCTGATAGCTGGGTAGATATCGAAGGAGGGATCGGTAATCTTTTCGCCAACGCGTCGCTGCGCAGGAAATTCCCGGATGAAACCTTTTGTATTGATGGTGAGAGCCATAACTTAAGTCCACAGAAAAGTTTTATGGGGATGCACATTTTGGTTCCCAAGGAAGGAGTGGCTATCCATATCAATGCATTTAATTTTCCGGTATGGGGCATGCTTGAAAAAATAGCAGTCAATTTACTCGCTGGTATGCCCGCGATCGTTAAACCCGCTACGGTCACCTCTTACCTGACGGAAGCTTTTGTAAAAGAGATCATTGCTTCCGGTATATTGCCACGCGGTGCATTGCAGTTGGTTTGCGGAAGTGCGGGCGACCTCCTGGATCATGTTGGCTCGCAGGACGTGGTAACTTTTACCGGTTCCGCAAAAACAGGGCTCTTATTAAAATCAACACCTGCGGTCTTAAGAGAGTCGGTTCCATTTACAATGGAAGCAGATAGCCTGAATTGTATTATTTTAGGGAAAGATGTTACACCGGGCATGCCTGAATGGGATATATTTGTAAAAGAAGTGCGTAAAGAAATGACCTTAAAAGCAGGTCAGCGGTGTACGGGTATCCGTAGAATATTTGTGCCGGAAAATAAAATGGAAGATGCCTGGAAAGCAATAAGCAAATCGCTTGCCCAAACCACGATTGGAAATCCGCTAAATGAAAAAGTACGCATGGGTTGTTTAGCCGGGCAAACACAACGCAAGGAAGTTAAAGATTCGGTAGCGAGGTTATTAGCCAGTTCTCAAATTATTTATGGGTCGTTAGATAGTGTTGAAGTAATAGATGCCGATGCAAATGAGGGAGCCTTTATTTCACCATTATTGTTAGTGAACGATAGCCTGTTCGCTTCTGATGATGTACACAGTGTAGAAGCCTTTGGGCCTGTAAGTACGATCATGCCCTATAAAAATTTAGATGAGGCAATTGAATTAAGTAAAAAAGGGAAAGGTAGCTTATGCTCATCGGTTGTAACGGCTGATAATAAAATTGCCCGGCAATATGTGATCAACGCAGCTACACATCATGGCCGCATATTGGTTTTAAATAATGAATGCGCAAAAGAAAGCACCGGCCACGGCTCCCCGTTACCGTTATTGGTGCATGGTGGCCCGGGCCGGGCCGGGGGAGGTGAAGAAATGGGCGGCGTGCGTGGTGTGAAACATTACCTTCAGCGCACCGCCATACAAGGGTCTCCAACTACGCTATCCGTTATCACTAACGTGTACCAGCCAAATGCAAAAGGAAAGGATCCGGGTAAGCACCCGTTTAAAAAATATTTTGAAGAACTCGAAATCGGCGACCAGCTCATTACAGAAAAGAGAGTGATCTTATCGGATGACATCGACCGTTTCGCTGATTTAACAGGCGATCATTTTTATGCTCATATAAAACAACTGACTTTAGCGGCACCATGTTTGAACACCAGGTGGCACATGGATACCTGCTCATGAGTTTAGCCGCTGGACTTTTTGTTGATAGCTATGAAAAGAACCCGGTCCTGTTAAATTACGGCATCGATGAATTGCGTTTTACAAAACCGGTTTACCCTGGTGCAGAAATATTTGTACGATTTACCTGCAGGGAAAAAATTACCGCTGATAAAAAAGAGGCCGATGAAATAGAGAAAGGAATTGTAAAATGGCTGGTCGAAATACTGGATACAACGGAAGAGCCTTTAGTAGGTATTGCCACGATACTGACCATGATCAGAAAAAAGGAAATTGATAAAAAATAAATTACAATGATACAGCAAATACAAGAAGGATCTGTAAGAACAGAAACCCATAATGGCATAACTACCATTGAATTTTTTCACCCTAAAAGCAATTCCCTGCCGGGAAAAATTTTAGAAGAACTGGCGAAAGAAATTCATTTTGCGGGAACACACGATGATACCAAAGTCATAATTTTAAAAAGCACAGGGGATGCGGTTTTTTGCTCAGGTGCATCTCTTGATGAATTGAAAACGATTACAACAGCCGAGGAGGGCACAAAGTTTTTCAGCGGGTTTGCTAATGTGATCAATGCCATGCGTAAATGCCCCAAATTCATAATTGGCCGTATACATGGAAAATGCGTCGGCGGTGCTGTTGGACTGGTTGCTTCGGTGGATTATGCCATTGCCGTGGATAAAGCGGAAGTACGGCTGAGCGAGCTTGCCATGGGTTTTGGCCCCTTTGTGATTGGCCCAGCAGTTGAAAGAAAGATTGGCGTATCCGCATTTAGCGCCCTGGCCATTGATGCCGGGAAGTGGCGCAACAGCGATTGGTCAAAGCGCAAGGGATTATTTGCCGAACTACATGATAGCACAGAGAATATGGATGAATCTATCAACCTGCTGTCAACAACTTTATCACATAGTAACCCAAAAGCGATGGCTGAATTGAAAAAGATATTCTGGAAGGGAACAGATCATTGGGATGATCTCCTGAAAGAAAGGGCAGCCATTAGCGGGGAGCTGGTATTAAGCAGTTTTTCAAGAATCGCCATCGAAAAATTCTTGCCTAAAAAGTTTGAATAATAGAATAATGATGAGCCAATATGAAAGGGTAGAAACATTTAACAAAGATAATTTCAAAACGATCTGTGATGCGTTGGCAAAAAAGGACCCTGATCTGCAATTCATTTTGAACACTTATAATTATCCTCCGTGCTGGAAACGCACACCTTCATTTGAAACCCTCGTACATATTATTTTAGAACAACAGGTTTCGCTTTCTTCGGCCATGGCTGCAATGAAAAAGCTAAAAGAAAAAACCGGGGAGATCACACCCGCAAATTTGGCCGCATTAAGTGATACAGAATTAAGAGCTTGTTATTTTAGCCGCCAAAAAATTATTTATGTCAAACATTTAGCCTGTGCAATTTTAAAGAATGACCTCGTCATTGAAGACTTATCACAGATGGACAATGATGCAGTAAGATCGGCGCTGACTAAAATAAAAGGGATCGGGAACTGGACGGCAGATATATACCTGATGATGGTGCTTCAGCGAAGCGATATTTTTCCCTTAGGGGACGTCGCTTTGCTTACAAGTATGAGAGAGACAAAAAAGCTGCCTAAGGAAATATCGAAGGAAACAATTGCAACAATTGCCTCGGCATGGAAGCCTTATCAAACCATTGCTGCCTATATTCTGTGGCATTCTTATTTATGCAAAAGAAAAAGAAATATCGGCTGATCAATATACTTTATTAAATTACAAAGTACATCGGCGTTAATGGCTTATTAAATTTGCCACTGTTCTTTTTATTTTATTTCCATTACAGCAAAAGTTAATTTTGCTTTGGTAGTCATACCAAATTCGGTTTCGTGATACCCCATATATTTTGTATCGGATATAGGGCAAAGTGTGAGATATGCATAGCTTTCGAAATTATTCTTTTCCGTATAATCAAAAAGCGGTTGCGATTTTAAATTGAAATTTTCATCCATTTTGGCTACCATAAATAAACACTGGCTGGTAGTCTCTTTTTTTAATTTTGAATCCTTATCTCTGCCGTCGGGATTGGAAGTATTCGCTAAATATAAAAAATATACATTGTTCTTTTGACTAAAAGCATTGGGCAGGCTATAATCCCTGATATCATTAATGTAAAAACTGCTTGTTTGTTTTTCCGTAATATTCCGGCGAATGACTTTCGAATTTGCTAACTTATTTTTTAATAATGAGAATAGATAGATGTCACCGAACTTCATTTTTGTATCATAAGGAAAAGCAGTATTGCCGCTGGTTACTTCTTTAAAAGTATATTCATTAACTATTATATCCACCAAATCGTTATCCCTCACAATCACTTCCTGTATCCTGGTATTTTTATTAAAGCCATTTACAGAAACATCCGCGTTCATATTTGTAAGCTCTTTTTTTATATCAACTGTATTGACTGCAGACATCTGACCGGTATTGCTCATTTCAGCATAGCTTATACCATCTGAAAATTCACTGCCGGATGGATAGATCAAACCGGCAACATAAATTCCGTTGTTTGATTTATTAAGCGAAAAGCATGAATGGACGATATTATTTGCGTTTTGCTTTAGGGAAAAAAAATTTATCTTCTCTTTGTTTCCATAGATGACCTGGTTACTGATTTCTTCTTTCTTATCAGTTTCAGTTAATAAAGCCCACATTTCTCCCTTGTCGGACAATCGCATCTTTGACAAAATTTCCTTTGAATATTTAAATGAGAAATCTGCTGATTGCTTAACCAGGGTTTTCATTGTATTGTCACAACTTAAAACGTGTACTGCGCATGCCTGGCCTTTTTTCTCTTTTCGTTCTGCTATGCATATACCAAAACTTTGATTAAACTTATTAACATCAACCAGGTATTGATATTTACTATTTTTGGAATAAGGGAAAGAGCCCAAATTTTTATTCCTGGCCATCACTGAGAAATCTGATAAATTAAATTCCCAATTGTAAATAGTAAACCGGCCACCATCCTTGTCAACCTGAATGGTTATTAATTCAATCTTGTTTTCCACCACATACAGTTTTACAGGCCTCAGCTTGCCCTCACCGCTTTCGGGTTTTAACTTTACCTCAAATTCTTTTTCGATTTGCAGGGCCTTGCTTAATTGTATAACATGAATGGAAACATTTGGCTTTTTAAAGTAGCCGTAATTTGCGGTTATACCCACTTTAAAATAATTGTCCTTTGATTGTACCGTTTGATGAAAGGGAATAAAATAAAAATCATTTTCCTCTGAAGCCGCTAAATTCAAGCCGTTACCGAGTGTTTTAAAAGTTGATTTTTGAGGGTCTGCAATATCGACCTTTGCTAATTGACTTTTTGAAGAGAGAACAAGCTGGATGAAAACAATGCAAAGGAAAATTTTTTTAATCATGGCGTGGGTTCGGAGGTTTATTTTAGAACGGTTACACGCAAGCTACATACTATTTTCGCTTTCCCCGGTTATATTATATTTTAATATGTCAGGCCATCTATATTCCCGGTCTGCACAAAGAACCCACTATCCGTTTGGTGCCTTATATCTTCTTTCAACAACCTTTCAGAAATAATACGCGCCAATATTTTGATTATTATTTCGTTGTATGCAGGCAATCGGATACAATCAGGTGACTCCAAAAATGAGCAGTTTATCAAAATCATTATTAATCTCTGGACCATGAAAAATGCAGGCAACATTCTTTTAATATATTTTATTATAATATTCGCTTCCTGCGAGAAAGCAGGCGGGGATAGTGATTGTCAGCCAGCTTCCACCTTTGAAATAACAACCAACAGCCCGGTTATCGAAGGCTGGCCGTTGACACTTTCCACCAGCACATAGTAGTTTGTTATATAAGTGGACCGGACCGAATGGATGGGAAATAGACTATGGAAGTTATTCAAGTGATGCAAATTTGCAGGCAAACTGGTTACCACAATTGCGGATGAGGGTACCTATAAAGTACAGTTAAAGAGCACAGGTGGTTGCGTGGAATACGAAGGCACGGCCGAGGTAAAAATAATACCCGCGCCTTTGCCGCCTTGTAATATCGCGAATAATTCAAGCACTTCAAATGTAATTGATGTAGGAGGGTTTTCTTATACCAGTGTTATCTATTTCCTGGGCGGCGGTGGTATTTTTTCTGTGCAGTCCAGCATTGGCGGTGAGACAATTACATTTAATTTTAATGGAAACAATATCCCTAAGCCGGGTATATATAAGACTTAAGACTTCCGGGTATTTTGCTCTGGATGAAGCAACGGTAGGCTGCTACATAACATCAGGCGCTTTTGATTTTATTAATAATTCGGGCCAGGACGTTTATGTCAATAGAATAAATGGTAAAACGCAGGTATCGTTTTGTAATGCCTCCTTTACAAATCCCCTTGGAGCTACCTCAATAATGATATCTGCTAAATTAAATGAACCATAATCTATACCAATGCTGTAATTTTTCAGGTGCTGTAATGGTAATCTCATTGCCAGGAACCCGCGTCCCGATACCCAATCCATAAAAATTCAGAAGTTTGCAAAGATGATAAAGCCTGGAATAGATTGGTGGTCCCCATACTTTTTTTGCAAATTTCTTTATTTTTAAAAGAGCTGGTATTAATTTCCATCCATTTTCAATGGTTTTTACCAGGAATTTAAATTAAATAAAAGAACCTATTATTGAAAAACGTTTTTTTTTTAAAATAATACCATCTTACGAACGTTATTATAAATAATTCATCGGGTATTGACAGCCAGGTAAAATGTACGATTTAACCGATTAGAAGATTATCAATAAGGATTTGTGGTTATTAGCTAAAATGGTTGTAGAGATTTTACTTCGATCTATAACCAGAATGCGTGTGCGAATTTAATAAGTAAGATTATTTTTAATGAGTGAAATTTTTTAACAATTCATAAAAAAAATTGTTACTGGGTATAGAATTAAATAAGATCAGAATATATTATATATATTAGATTAATTGAAAAGATATATTTCCATATTAGTTGTTATTATCATTTGCTTTGCGCAAACGCCAGTTTTTAAGAGTATTTTGAATTTTAGCGGTTTAGATACGAAAGCATGGATCGAAAAAGGAAATACGCATCTTGCCGAAGAAGAACCCCTAAGCTCAACAGACGACCCGGGAAATGACCGGGCAGCAGACCAGGAAAATTTTTATACGAAGCACCACCATATTATATCAAACCAGTTTCAATTATCTGCTAAAGACAGGTTTGTATGCTACGGCACTACTTTAAATAAGCCTCCTTTTAACGAGGACGATCTGAGGCCCCCAAATCCTTAGTAATAGTTTGTACTTTCAGAAAACATTCTTTTCAAAATCAAGCTGGAAGAAAGATAACAAATAGCCGTTTTAACATTTCTTAACGCTTATTGCTTTCATCTAAAAAATTTTAACCCTATATTTGCCCCAACTCAAATGATTAAATTACAGATCATAGCATTATTTCTGAGCATGTTGATGACATTACAAATGTTACCGATAGCCCAGATAGGGCAAATGCTCAGTACCAATCAGTGGACTGAAGAATTGCCGCACAATGCACTCGACAATGGAAGCAAAGCTGAGGGTAATTTAAATTCAAATTTTTTCCCCCCGGAAATGAATTATAACCTGGCTATGAATGCAGAGCGTAAGGCGCTTGCCTACCTCCATTCATCTGACCAAATACCAACAAACCATTCTACCGACATCGTTACCCCTCCACCGGATACCTGTGCCTGATCCCCAAATGTTCTGCAACACTCACCTTTTGTAAGGTTGATTCTTCATAGTTGCCGACAGCAAACAATTCTTGTTTAGATTCATAATCCGGTAAACCCGTTTAAGCGCGCTTAGGTGTGCCCGGTTTGCCTGGTTCTGCAATCACAACGTCACTTATATATAATTTGAACTGTTATGAAGGATTCTAAAGGAATAACTTTTAGATATTTAAAAAATGATTTACCGGCTGGGTTGGTGGTTTTTTTAGTTGCGCTACCGCTTTGTTTAGGTATTGCCTTAGCTTCCGGTGCGCCTTTTTTCAGTGGATTGATATCCGGCATGATCGGAGGTGTGGTGATCGGGTCTTTAAGTACATCGAAGCTTAGCGTAAGCGGCCCTGCAGCGGGTCTTGCCGCATTGGTACTTGCTGCCATTACAAATATCGGGGCTTTCGACCTTTTTCTATGTGCCGTACTGATCGCGGGTATTTTGCAGATGTTGATGGGCCTGGCCAAATTGGGCGGTATTGCCAACTACTTTCCCTCCAGTGTAATTAAGGGGCTGTTGACCAGTATCGGCATTTTGATAATCGCCAAACAAATCCCTCATGCCTTTGGCTATGACAAGGATGAGAAAGGAAATTTAACAGAATTATTCCCCTTTGGTGATGAGGATTGGCACGAACTACTGCTGCCCTTCCAGCATATCGAAATAGGGGTTTTCCTGATTTGCCTTCTTTCTATTGCGATCATGCTTACCTGGGACAGGCCGTTCATAAAAAAACGTATTAAATTTGTTCCGGGAGCCCTGGTGGCAGTTATCGTTTCTATTTTGATAAATGAAGCCTTAAAGGCAACCAACAGTCCCCTGGCAATTGGTACGGATCACCTGGTGCAAATCAAAGCTGCTAAAAGCGCGGCTGAGTTCTTCAGCTTCTTTACCTTTCCCGATTTTAGCGGTTTCCTGGATAGTAAAATAATTGTTACGGGGATCATGATCGCTATCATTGCCAGCCTGGAAACCTTGCTTAGTATAGAGGCAATCGATAACCTTGATCCGGAACGAAAGGTGACGAATACGAACAAGGAGTTACTGGCACAGGGAATTGGAAATTCTATTTCAGGTTTAATCGGTGGATTACCCATCACCAGTGTGATCGTGAGAAGCAGTGCCAATATCCATGCAGGTGCCAAATCCAAAGTATCAGCTATTTTTCACGGCTTGTTATTGTTGGTTTGTATCATCGCCATCCCCAACCTTCTTAACCTGATTCCTTTGGCTTCCTTAGCAGCCGTATTGATTTTAACGGGCTATAAACTATGCAAATTGTCGGTCTTTTCACAAATGATAAGGAATGGGAAGTACCAGGCCATTCCTTTCTTTGTTACGGTTGTGGTAATAATCGGCATCGATCTGCTTGGTTTATATAAGCCGTTAAAGGGAGAAGGGTTATTAATAGGGGTGATCGCCGGTCTGATTGCTGCCTTTGGCGCCATATTGCATGGGAACCTTAAGAACTCTTACTTTTTTCATAAAGATCAGCACCATGAAGGTGACATTATAAAAATAAGACTGGCTGAAGAAGTGTCCTTTTTAAATAAAGCCTCTATCCGGGAAACGCTGGATCATATTCCTGCAGACACCAGCGTGGTCATTGATGCTTCCCAAACAGATTATATAGATTTTGATGTTCTGGAACTAATAAAAGAATTCAGGGATATAAAAGCACCGCTTAAAAACATAAGGTGCAGCCTTGAAGGGTTCCAGGAAAAATACCAGATCGAAAACAAATTGAATGTACAATCAGTGCATTAACTCAAAAAATTAAATTAATATGGAAAAGTCATATCAAAAATTAATTCAGGGAAATAAAATATATGCGGAAACAAAGCTTTTTGAAGATCCGAATTATTTTAAAAAATTATCCCAGGGGCAGCAGCCGGATTATTTATGGATCGGTTGCAGCGACAGCCGGGTTCCATCCAATGAAATTACCAATACGCATAGCGGCGAAATATTTGTTCACCGGAATATCGCTAATCTTGTAGTACATACGGATGCCAATTTGATGAGTGTACTGGAATATGCAGTTAAATTTTTAAAAGTAAAGCATATAATCGTTTGTGGCCACTACGGGTGCGGCGGGATAAATGCCGCTATGACCAACACGTATAACGGGTATGTAGACAATTGGCTAAGAAATATAAAAGATGTATATCACAAAAATGAAGTTGAACTTAGCGCTATAGAAGATCCGTCGGATAAATCAAATCGCCTTAGTGAACTAAACGTAATAGAGCAGGTGCGGAATTTGGCTAAAACATCTATTGTTCAGCAGGCATGGTCTGAGCGGGACCTGCACCTGCACGGGTGGGTGTACGGCTTACAGGATGGATTGATAAAGGATCTTGCCGTTATTCATGATGGCGAAGAAAATATTGACGCTATCTACAGGTATAAAATAATCCGCAAAAAAAATAAGGCGGTAGCCAAAGTATGACAAATAAAATTTTTGATGAAAACCATGTACTGCATGAATTAAAGCATTACCTGCCTACACAAACACCGCTGAAAGATTTTATACATCACAATTCCCTGCATGCGTTCCAGGCGATGAAGTTTTATGATGCTATTTTCAAAGCAGGTAAAATATTTGGCTTCCAGGCTACCATGGAATTACATGATTTCAGAAAACTGTATGATATTGGCAGGATCAGGGGAGATGTAATGGAGAGGGTGATCATCGAAAGGAAAGGCAAAGAGCAATTAGTTACCTGGAAGCACAATGTATTTTCTAAAGGATATGACGAGCACAATACCCAGCGCATCGCCCTGTTGAGGGCCAACTGGAAAAAAGTATACCATCTAGACCTGGACAATTTGGTACAACCCTTACTGTTCAGGGTATTGTGCAGTTACCTCGACCAGGGGATCGCAATCTGGGATTTCCCTCTTGGTAATCTTGGATTTTTGGATGCAATCCGGGAACTTGAGAAAGAGAGTTATACCAGCCTGTTTAAAACATCCCGGGCAAAAAAATTATTGCAGCAGCCAGATTTGTCCATCAGCGGATTGCTACAATTAATAGTGGGCAATGAATCCTATTTTGAACAGTATCTTTTCGACCAGCAGTTTACCCATCGTGGCTGGAGCGGTTTGGTATCCGCAGTAGAAGACAGGCCCGACACACTGTTGAGCCCGAAAAAGATCTCCCTGCACGACTTGATAATTTTTGAGTTGCTCCTGGAATTAGATAACCTGGATGTTGCATTGGGAAAAAGCTGGCAGCCACTTGCAGGTTCTGTAGATACAGCACCCATTGATCTCTTTGCTCCTGTGCCCAATACCGAATTGCACGAAGTATATAAGATTTGGCAGGATGCTTTTGAATGGAGTTATTATGATGAGGTTCTGGCCGGTATAAAAAAACTAAGCCTGGCAAAAAAAAAAGGCAACCAAAGTTCTGCCGGCACCAGGAGTTTCCAGGCGATGTTTTGTATCGATGAAAGAGAATGTAGTATAAGAAGGCATATTGAAGGCGTAGATAAAAATTGTGAAACTTTCGGTACCCCCGGATTTTTTAGTGTAGAGTTTTTCTTCCAGGCACACAATGCAAAGTTCTATGATAAGCTTTGTCCGGCACCCGTAACTCCTGCCTACCTGGTCAAGGAATATGATGTATCGGAAAAAAGAAAACACGATCTGTTTTATACTAACAAAACACACCCCGTACATACTGGTTTTTTAAGTACGTTGACCCTGGGATTCTGGGCTGCCCTCCGGCTGGTGCAAAATTTATTCAAACCTGAAATGGCTCCTGCAATCTCAAACGCATTTGCGCACATGAACGGCAAAGGCAAATTGACGGTGGAAAATAAGGATGCGGGCCAACGGGAAAATAACCTGCAGGTTGGTTTTACTTTAACCGAGATGGCCACGAGGGTGGCAAGCCTGTTAAACGGGATCGGCCTTACAAGAAACTTTGCCCCCATCATTTACGTGGTGGCCCATGGCAGCAGCAGTGCTAATAACCCGCACCACGGCGCGCATGACTGCGGTGCCTGCAGCGGCCGGCCCGGTTCAGTAAATTCAAGGGTATTTGCTTCTATGGCGAATAATGAAAAAGTAAGGTTGTTATTGGCAGAAAAAGGCATTCCTATTCCTGCGGAGATACAATTTATTGGTGCCCTTCATGATACGGCGGCCGATGAGATCGAATTTTATGATGTGGACACTTTGAACGAAGGTAACCTTCAGCGGCACAAAGAAAATGCCGCCGCTTTTGAAAATGCGCTGGACTTAAATGCTAAAGAGCGTTCAAGGCGGTTTGCATCTATCAATACAAAAGCGAGCATCAAAAAAGTGCGGCAAGCCATTAAAGAGAGGTCAGTCTCTTTATTTGAACCAAGGCCCGAATTGGGTCATGGTACAAATACACTATGCATTGTTGGCAAAAGAGATCTCACAAAAGGCTTGTTTTTGGACCGAAGGGCTTTTCTCAATTCCTATGATTATAAAACAGATCCAGAAGGTATATTTCTCACAGGCATAATGAAACCCCTCGGCCCGGTTTGCGGGGGTATCAATTTAGAGTATTATTTTTCAAGGGTAGATAATTATAAATTAGGCGCCGGCACAAAATTACCACATAATGTTATGGGGTTATTTGGCGTGGCAAATAGTAGTGATGGTGATCTGCGCCCCGGTTTACCATGGCAAATGATTGAAGTACATGACCCGTTAAGGTTATTGATTATAGTGGAGCACTTCCCCGAAGTTGTGCTCAAGACCGTACAGGCAACACCCGAAATGTATGAATGGTTTATCAATGAATGGGTACACCTGGTAGCCGTAAACCCGGAAACCAGCGAGCTTTTTTATTTTAAAGAGGGAAAGTTTATACCTTACCAGCCGCTGACAAATCAAATACATTTCTTTAAAGATGTACACAGTTTATTAGAGGATGCAAAGGAAATGGAGACCAACCATATTGCGCATGCGACACAGGAAAATTTGCCCATCTATTTTTACGATTAAACCTATTCATGGAACAGCTCCTCCAATTATTTGTTTTATTACCGATCGCCGGTTTTATAGCCAGCCTGTTTATACCTGGTAGAAAAGAAACAGTCATCGCTTCTATTGCAATTGGCACGGTAGGGATCCACTTGGCAGGGCTGCTATTTTTTATTGCTTCATGGATAATCCACGATGCCCCGGTTTTGGATTTGAAATTGTTTAGCTTTTACAAAGTGGATGACATTGATATTTTCATTAACTTTTATTTTGATAAAATTACAGCAGTCTTTGCTGTCGTAGGTGCAGCCATCACCTTCCTGGTTGCGGTTTTTAGCAGGTATTACCTTCATAGGGACAGCGGGTACAAACGTTTTTTTAATACACTCCTGCTATTCTATTTCGCTTATTCCCTGGTAATCTATTCAGGAAACTTCGAAACCCTTTTTATTGGCTGGGAATTTTTAGGAATCACTTCTTTCCTGCTGATCATATTTTACCGGGACAGGTACTTACCTGTCAAAAATGGTTTAAAAACGATCTCCTTATACAGGCTGGGAGACATATGCCTTATACTTGCCCTTTGGATGAGCCATCATTTATGGCACGAAAATATTACCTTCTTAAAATTAACTGATGCGGCCTTGGTTGCATCGCATATTGAGGAACATGCCCCGGCCGTGTTTTTTATTATCCTGATGTTAATCATCGCGGCTTCCATCAAATCTGCGCAAGTACCCTTTTCATCGTGGTTGCCTCGGGCCATGGAAGGCCCGACTACTTCAAGCGCCATTTTTTATGGTTCACTTTCTGTACACCTTGGCGTGTTTTTATTGTTAAGAACATATCCTTACTGGCAAACGATTCTGAGCATAAAGATCTTAATACTAGCAATTGGCGCCATTTCCGCAATCATTGCATCGCTTATTGCCAGGGTACAATCATCCGTTAAAACCCAGATTGCCTATGGCTCTGTGTCACAGATCGGGATCATGTTTATTGAAGTGGCGCTCGGATGGCATGTGCTGGCATTGGTCCATTTTACCGGGAATGCTTTCTTAAGAACTTACCAGTTACTGGTTTCGCCATCAGTGTTGGGCTATTTAATCCATGACCAGTTTTATAATTATTCACCCAAATTGTACGGCACAAAGAATTCTTTTGTCAATAAAGTAAGTAACAGTATCTATATACTAAGCATCAGGGAGTGGAATATGGATATTTTTCAATACCGTTTTTTGTGGATGCCTTTTAAATGGGTGGGGAGAAAATTAAATTTTATATCGTTAAAATTTAGTATTCCTGCACTCGTAATTATATTTATCGGGGGATTAATTTCTTTTCTGAATGAAGATAAAATACCAAAGCAATTAGATGATATCCTGCACCTGTTATTTGCATTCATAGGAATGGCATTGATCCTGAAATCTTTTGCCCTGAGGACGAGCGCTCTCAATGCCTGGGTACTCATCATCGCCAGCCAGCTTTATATTATATTATCAATTGCTTTTTTGAATGATAAGTATGTGCACACGGAGATACTGATTTATATCAGTGGCCTGCTGGTGGCAGCCATTGTTGGTTTTGCCTGCCTTTTTAAACTAAAAAAACTAGAAAGAAACATTGACCTGAATGGATTTTACGGGCATATACATGAACATCCAGGCATTGCATTTTTGTTCTTACTATCCTGCCTGGGTTTTGTCAGCCTTCCTTTTACACCCTCGTTTATTGGATTTGATTTGATGTTCACCCGCATCCATAAAAATGAATACCTCCTGATTTTTTTTACGTCGGTTAGTTTTTTGTTTATAGAAATAGCGGTACTTCGGATTTACTCCAGGCTTTTCCTCGGCCAGCATGTGAAACAATATCACCCGATCGCCTACCGTTCTTCGTAAAAACAGCGCTTATGTTTATGAAGCACGCTGATAAGTTATCGGGAGGGTTAAATGTTCAGGCCTCCACAGGCGCTGATAACCTGGCCGGTTATATAACTGCTCATGGCGCTTGCGAGGAATAAGCTGGTGTTGGCAATATCCTCCGTAGTGCCGAATCGCCCCAAAGGTATACCTGCTTTATATTTATCGGCGCCTTCTCCATCTTTCAGGTAGCCTGTCATGTCAGTTTCAATAAAACCCGGTGCTATTGCATTACAGCGGATATTGCGGCTGCCGAGTTCTTTCGCAATGCTTTTCGTAAAACCAATTACACCGGCCTTGCTGGCGGCGTAGCTGCTTTGCCCTGCATTTCCCATTTCCCCGATAACACTGCTCATATTGATGATACTGCCGGATCTTGCTTTCATCATCGGCCGTATTACCTGCCTGGTCATGTTAAAAACACTTTTCAGGTTGGTTTGCATTACTTCATCCCATTGTTCAGGTGTCATTCGGAGCAACAAATTATCTTTAGAAATGCCCGCATTATTTACGCAAATATCCAGTACGCCGAATTCTTTTAAAACATCGTTTACAAATAATTCGCAGGCTGCATAATCACCTGCATTACTCTGGTAGGCTTTCGCCTTTACGCCCAATGCAATTAATTTCTCTTCCAGCAACTTTGCTTTTTCCACGCTGCCATTGCTTACATAAGTAAAGGCGACATTAGCCCCCTGTTCCGCGAATTTAATGGCAATGCCTTCCCCGATGCCTCGGGCAGCGCCCGTGACAATGGCTGTTTTTCCTTCGAGTAATTTCATTGTATTATTTTTCTATTTGAATTATAGCAGTTGGATCTGATCGTTGTAAAAAGTTCCTATAAAACTTGTTGTAGTGCTCCCATCGGGTAGCAAATAACTATTATTTTACACGCCTGGTAACTGCCCTTCTCTTTATCAGCCTTCAGCAGGCAGTGTTTAAACACCATGATCTTAGAGGTTTTTTTTAATTTAACTGGCTATGTTCGCTATTAATTTTATTTCTTCCAGCATGGTCCTTTCATTACTCAGGCGCGGAACTTTATGCTGCCCGCCTAGTTTTCCTTTTGACCGCAGCCATTCAGTAAATGTTCCTTCGGGCATTGCATGAACTACCGGCAACCTTAGCGCAATATCTTTATGGCGCTTCGCTTCATAATCGCTGTTACAATTTTTTAAAGCGTTGTCCAATTCCGTAATAAAGGACCGTATATTAGCGGGTTTGGTTTCAAACTCAACAAGCCACTCATGCGCGCCGTTACTTTGCTCGCTGAAATAGATCGGTGCAGCCGTATAGTCGTTTACTACCACGCCCGTTTTTTCAGCCGCTATCGCGATGGCCTTATCGCTGTTATCTACAATTACCTCTTCACCAAAGGCATTCATATAATGCTTTAACCTGCCGGTCACTTTGATTTTATAAGGATTAAGCGAAATGAACTGGATGGTATCGCCAACAAGGTAGCGCCACAAGCCACCTGTGGTACTGATTACGAGGGCATAATTTTTACCGGTAACAACGCTCTTTAAACCAATGGTTTTTGGATCTTCTTTCCCATATTGCTCAACCGGGAGGAACTCATAAAAAATACCATGCTCGGTAAAAAGCAACATTCCATCATCATCGGGGCATTGCTGCCCGGCAAAGAAACCCTCGCTTGCATTGTAAATTTCAAGGTAATTGATTTTTCCTCCAAAAATCCTGTCGAACTGCTCCCGGTACGGCACAAACGAAACGCCGCCGTTGATGTATAATTCCAGGTTTGGCCAAACTTCCTTAATTGTTTTTTTTCCTTTTATGGCTAATATTTTCTTCAATAACAACAGCGTCCAGGTGGGCACGCCTGCGAGCGAGGTTACATTTTCTTCAGCCGTAATTTTTGCAAGTTGTTCAATTTTATTTTCCCACTCATCCAATAGTGCGATCCTCAATTCAGGTGTTCGCAGCCATTGTCCCCAGAAAGGAGTATTCTGCATCAACACCGCGCTAAGGTCCCCGTACTGAATATCTTCATTCATTTTACTTAGCTGGTGGCTTCCACCGATCACAAGCCCCTTGCCTGTAAGAAGATCACTTCCCGGGAAATTATTATAGTAAGTGGTAAGCACATCTTTGGAGGCTTTGAAATGGTTATCCTGACTTTCTTCGCTGATGGGGATAAATTTACTTTTATCAGAAGTGGTACCACTGCTCTTTGCGAACCAGTTAATTGGCGTGTTCCATAAAATATTTTCTTCGCCATTCATCATCCGTAAGATGTAGGGCTTTATGTCCTCATACTCATGAATGGGCACGCTTTTTTTAAACTCTTTTAGCGTAAACAATTTGGAGAAATTATATCTTTTTCCGAATTCGGTATACTGTGCGCCCGTTACAAGGTCCTGCAGTACTTCCCGCTGCACGGCTACAGGATGCCTGCTCCAGTTTTCAATACGCCAGAAACGCATGCGGGCCAATCGTGATATTGCGGGGGAAAGTAATTTCATTACCTGGGGCAAAATACACAATAGTAATGAAAGATAAAAAGCTATTGCAATCTTTGTTGAGGGAAGCAGGCAATTAAGCCCGGATGACAAATGCATTGCCTGTCCAAATGCGGGATAGTGCACAAATGATTATTACCAGGTTCGGTTGTGCTTTTTATTTTAAACAGCCTTCAGCTCGAAAAGAATTCTGTTGAGGACTGTTTTAACATCAAGTGTTTTATCTTCAAAAATTTCGTTTACACTTTCAAGCAGGGTTGCATTTTTGGTATCGATCGCATAGGCCTTCACAGTAGATTCTATTCCGGCAGGAAGCTGCTGGTAACCGTTAGACACAGAGCCTTCTTCAATAATATTATTTTTAAAACCCGTGGTACCTGGTTCCATAAATACGACCCCATTATTATTTTCCTGGTCTATTTTTTCTAAACGTAAAAGTGCGCTTTGCAGGGTGGAAATTAATTTATCAGGCGATAAAGTGCTTTTAGCAGCCTCCAGGTGTAAATAATCTTTACGCTTTAATTCAAAATTACGGCCAAGATACAGCCTGCGTACCTGCTCGTCTGCAGCTAATTCTTCCGCCGTTCCGTGTTTAAATATTTTCCCATCGATTAAAAGGTAAGCCCTGTCGCAAATGGAAAGCGTTTCATTTACATTATGATCCGTTATCAGGATGCCTATATTTTTATATTTTAATTTGGCTATTATTTCCTGTATGTCTTCTACCGCGATCGGGTCCACACCCGCAAAGGGCTCATCTAATAATACAAATTTCGGGTCTACGGCAAGAGCCCTGGCGATTTCCGTTCTTCTTCTTTCTCCTCCGCTTAACGTATCGCCATTGTTTTTTCTTACATGGGCCAAATGAAATTCATCCAGCAATACTTCAAGTTTTTCCTTTTGTTCCAGTTTGCTGAGTTTTGTCATTTCCAATACAGCTGAAATATTATCTTCCACACTCAGTTTTCTAAAAACACTTGCTTCCTGGGGAAGATACCCAATACCCATTTTCGCCCGCTTATACATGGGCATCTTTGTAATGTTCAAATCACCTAAAAACACTTCACCTTCATCCGGCTTTACCAGGCCGACCACCTGGTAAAAAGAAGTTGTTTTGCCAGCTCCATTGGGACCCAGCAGCCCTACAATCTCCCCCTGTTGAACATTAAAACTGACCTTATTAACAACGGTTCTGCTGCCGTAAACTTTTACCAGGTCCTTTGTTTGTATAATTAAACTCATGAGATGTAAAAATAAGTGATCTGCGATAATAAGCTTGTTCTCATACTTATTTTAACAAAGAGGGCGAGTTGAATAATGGCTGGTCAACAAGGACCACAGCTGGGGCCGGTACCTGTCCATGTATAAAATTACCTATCCGCTATGGGCAGCGCAATCCCGGTGTGGATTGCACCCAGGCTTATGTGAACAGATTTTTTTTTCACTTTAGGAGTTATCTTTGCGTCCATTTTATAATTATGAAAATTACAGATCATATTTCGCAGGCTTCGGACACACTGATTTCATTTGAAGTTTTTCCCCCCTTAAAAGGCAGGACCATTCAATCAATATATGAACATTTGGACCCGCTA
>JBBJMD010000226.1:0-5719 GCA_037719925.1 Ferruginibacter sp. | reverse complement strand
GATTTTACCATCACTGTTTCCCAGGGGTTGCATGGACAGGTAGAAAACACCCGTTATCCAAAGGTGGGCGATGCTAATCCCCTGGTCAAAATTGGCATTATTAATCCTGAGGGTGGTGAAACAGTCTGGACCAAAATCAATGACCAGGATGACCAGTATTTTGGTGCGCCTTTCTGGAAGCCGGATGGAAGTTCATTGCTGATACAATGGAGGCCGCGCAGCCAGGATGAATTAAAGATATATGATGTAAATATATCAACAGGTGAGTTGTCAGATTTTTATTCGGAGAAACAAAAAACCTGGATAAAACTAAAAGATGAAGGAGAGAGAATTTATTTCATGAAAACTGCCAAAGGGTTTATAATCAGTAGTGATAAAACAGGCTGGAACCATTTGTATTACTATGACATGAAGGGTAAATTAATCCACCCAGTCTCAACAGGAAAATTTACGGTCACCAGCCTGGAATATGTAGATGAGAAAAACAGCGTGGTTTATTTTTGCGCAAGGGGCAGGGAAAATACGGCCAGGATCGACTACTACAGCGTGAACCTCAATGGCAGCAATTTAAACCGGCTTACTTTTGGCGAATACAACCATTCGGTTATAAACCCTTCGCCTAACGCAGCGTATTTTATTTCCACTTACAGCAATTCATCAACCCCAACAAGGGTTACCCTGCTTAATAACAAAGGTAAGATCATAAAAGAATTAGGAGACAGCAAAGCCGCGGGGTTCAAAAATTACAACCTTGCCAAAACAGAGCTTATCCGTGTAAAAAGTGATGACGGTTTATTTGATCTGCCGATGAAAGTTACCTGGCCTTTAAATATGGATATGGCTAAAACATATCCCGTACTGATCTCGGTATATGGCGGTCCCGATGCCGGTAGTTGCTGGGATAGCTGGACTTTTAGCGGGCAGCAGCAATGGTATGCGAAAGAAGGATTGATTCAGGTAATTATGGATCACAGGGCAAGTGGGCATTTTGGAAAAGAAGGGGTAAACCAACTGTACCGCGACCTGGGGCATTGGGAACTACTGGACTATAGCACGATGGTAAAATGGCTGATAGCAAACAGGCTGGCTGATCCTTCAAAAATATGCATTACTGGTTTCAGCTATGGGGGGTACATGGCCACATTGGCCCTAACAAAAGGCGCTGAAACATTTACTCATGCTATGGCGGGAGGTCCGGTTACAGATTGGACCTTGTACGATTCGCATTATACAGAACGTTTTATGGACCTTCCTACCGAGAACCCGGAGGGGTATAAAACGGGCAATGTGATGACGTATGTAGATAATTATAAAGGGGTATTGCAAATCGCTCATGGAGAATTGGATGATAATGTTCATATGCAAAACAGCTTACAGCTGATCAGCAAATTACAGGATGCAAAAAAAGATTTTGAAATGATGGTTTACCCAGGCGGCAGGCATGGCTGGGGCGGAAATAAAGGGTTACATTTTCAAAATTTAAAAACACAATTTATCTACAAATACCTGTTGGAAAAACCGGTAAATAAAATGGCGCTGAAGTAAAAGATTAACTTAATGGATTATCATAAAACAAAAAATCCAATGGGTGTATAAGGAATCATGACTTACAATTTAATTCGATTATCATCGTGGGCTTATGATGCGGAAGCGAAAATAACGGATGGGTGCAGTGATGAGCATTCCAAAATAATAATAGTAACTTTTATTATCAATAATTTCAGACAAAAAGATCATTGTACAACCTGGCTCCCGGCACTACTGCGTATTTTTCAAGATCTGTGATACCTTCCGCTGCCAACA
Source organism: Ferruginibacter sp. (assembly GCA_037719925.1). Taxonomy (GTDB): domain Bacteria; phylum Bacteroidota; class Bacteroidia; order Chitinophagales; family Chitinophagaceae; genus Ferruginibacter. The sequence goes on along the minus strand of JBBJMD010000226.1, from coordinate 3,916 downwards.
CCGCTTCATCCAGGAAGGTATTTCCCGTACATTCCGCGGACGGTTTTGATAAAATATAGTAAACGGCATCGGCCATAATTTCCGGGGTGCGGCTCATATTTATGAGCTTTTCACCGCCCAGCAGGTTTCTAACGGCAGCGGTTGCAATGGTTGTTTTAGGCCAAAGCGCATTTACACCGATGCTGTATTTTTTTAATTCTGCTGCAAGCCCCAAGGCGATCATACTCATATTAAATTTACTCATTGTATAGGCGAGGTGATTCGTAAACCATTTTACGTCCATACTTAAGGGCGGGGATAAATTAATGATATGCGGGTTACCTCCTTTTTTTAGCAAAGGGATGCAGGCCTGGGAGACAAAGAAAGTTCCCCGCACATTGATATCATACATCAGGTCGAAGCGCTTTGGATCCGTTTGTTCAGTATTGGTGAGCGAGATCGCCGAAGCATTATTGATCAATACATCTATCCCCCCGAATTTTGTTACCGCCTGGTCTATGACATTCTTTACCTGGTCTTCAAAACGTATATCACATTGTACTGCGAGTGCCTTACCGCCTGCGGCTTCCATTTCGGCCGCGGCAGAAAATATTGTGCCGCCCAGCTTAGGATTCTCTTCCACACTCTTGGAAGCAATTATTATGTTAGCTCCTTCTTTTGCAAGGCGGATACCAATGGCTTTGCCAATACCACGGGATGCACCCGTGATGAGGATGGTTTTATTTTTAAAAGACATATCAATGATTTCTTCAAATCTAACAAAAAAAAACCGGTGAATAATCCTTATTATTTACGAAATGTAATGAAAAGGCTGTAGTGTTAATATTGACCAGCTACGGTAGATGATGTTGTATTCTTTTCCTGGAGTTGGTGATGAATGCATCAAATGTAAACGGACACGATTACATCATACAAGCGTTCCATAATTTTCATGCTGTACTTAATCTGGCCGCCAAAATATAAATTTAAATTTCAAAAGGGTAAATTCCTGGCTTTTTTTTGAAAGAATTAAAAAGTGGGTGAACCCCAATTTGGGAGCGACTTTTAAGATACACCGTTGCGTACCCTTACCTGGCAGTAGAAGTAATCATCCGAACCTGCTCCTCATTTGCCTGGTACAGGTTAGTGCGATTGTAGGGATCGTTTCCCGGGAAGTAAATTGTATTTACAAGTATGCCTTTGAGGCAGGGATATCTATAAGTGGAACAAAAAGGTTCTCAAGATAAAAGAAAGGTTCACGATGTTATAACTGGAAAAATGGCTCCGTAACGGCATAATGGTTTGCGAAAAATGTTTCGCGTGGGTTTAAAATAAAAATGCAAAAGGGCAGAGCGCGTACAGCATTCCCTGCGCCTTTGCTATTGCTTAATGTATGAAACAAAAATTAACCCAGTACGGCTTCGCAGGTAATATTGGCATTTAATAATTTAGAAATAATGCAGTTTGCTTTTGCCTCCTCCACAAGCGGATCAAATTGTTCTTTTTTTATACCAGGCACATTTGCAGAAACGTTTAAATGTGACCCAGTGATGGCGCCCGCTGCCTGGTCAAAAGTAATATCACACATGGTTGTAATCTGATCGGGGGTAAAACCAGCTGCATTCAACACAAAAGAAAGTTTCATAGTAAAACATCCTGCATGGGCAGCCGCCACTAATTCTTCCGGGTTGGTACCAACGCCTTCCGCGAAACGCGAATTATACGAATATTGTGTTTTATCCAGGGTGGTACTTTGTGTGGTCAGATGGCCGCTGCCTTCTTTGCCGGTGCCGTTCCAAACGGCTGTTGCGTTACGTTTCATGTTATTATTTTTATTGTTTGGTGAAATATGTTTCGTTGAAGCCGACGATAATTTTATTATTAATTTCTACAACCGGCCTTTTAATAATGGTGGGATATTCCATCATCAGCGTGATTGCCTTTTGTTCATTCGTTATTTTCTGTTGCTCCTCCAACGGCAAACCGCGCCAGGTAGTACTTTTTTTATTCAACAACCGTTCCCACCCTGCTTCGCGGCACCAGCCGGTTATCTTTTCCGGTGAGATCCCTTCCTTTTTGTAATCATGAAAATCCACAGCGATGTTTTTTTTCTTATACCAGTCCAACGTCTTTTTAATGATATCGCAATTGGATATGCCGTAAACAGTGATCGTATTCATATTCATTACCCCTGTAGGGGCTGGTTTGTTTTCCAGGATGGTTTCTTTTTTCTCCCGGAAACCCGGTGTAAGTTACTCCGCAACGGTTAAAGACGGAGCTTATACAACAATTGATGCTTCCGGCTTGCTGCAGGTGACCTGAAAGTTAAAGGTACGGATCAAATAAAGCTCCTGGCTATTTCATTAATTTTTCAATCAGGGAACTCTGAGGCTGGCACCTTAATATTTCCAATTGGCTGCACAATATGATAGCCTTTAAAATCCTGGCTTGCTTCCATGCCGATACCATTGATGACCTGGGTTTTGGTACGGATGCGGACCGGTTTAGCAGTATAGAATTCCGCACCGGTTTTTTTTACATCCCAATACAATTCATCGCAGTACAAGGTATCGCCTTTTACATTAATGACACGCACACTGTCTTTTAAAAACACAACACTCTGGCTTTCTTTATATTTTGCGTACCGTGCATCCAGTTTGCTTTCGATGCTATCATTATAAATTTCGTTGTAAAAGTCTACATGGATCGTCTTCGGGAACTCAACATAAGGCACTGTATCCTGCACGCGGTACATAAGCGGGCTTGTTAAAATAGCTTTCCTTTTGCCATTAATGGAATAATGAACAACCACTTTCTTCGCTTCTTCCACGCCGGTTCTTTTAGCATCCAATGCCTTGATCGCATTGATATCATTTTCGCAGCCATATAAAAAAAAACAGCCAAAAAAAAAGGCTGCAAAAAAACTTTTATACTTTAAATGACTGAGCATGTTTGAAAAGTGATTATTGATACTTTTGGCCGATAAACCAAAGGTCGCTCAAGGAAAAGCCAATGCTGAGCCGGAAAGTGCTTTCGCGAAGATTAGACTTTCTATCGCCGCGGCTGCCAAATTCAATAGCCGTATTCAACATTGAAGTTTGTGTTTCGTAATAACTTTTCCGCAGTTTTAATGGGAAGCCTGCACCAAAAGAAAAACCGTATTCAGGCAAACTGTTATTAACCTTTATATAATCCGGTCCGTAATACATACCAAAACGGTATTTTACAAAATTGAAATATTTTTTGAATGAGGTATTATCTTTTAAGGGGAAATACTCTGTACCAACCCGTACCTTCCAGGAATTTTGAACAAGATCAGGCTGACCATAAAAACGATAATCCTGCCATTTGGTTGTTTCAAAATCGGCTCCGAACAACCAGTTTATTGTTTGATAACTTATACCAAAGCCCAGTGTGGCAGGGTATATAACTTTTCCTTTTTCATTATTTTCGAATACACTGTCAATGCGCAGTTTATTACCCGCCGCATCGTAAAAAACGGTTTCCGCGATCGCATCCCTGTTTGCGGTCATTGATTGCTTTAAACTTCCGTAAGCACCTAAGCGGATGATGCTCTCCCGTTTGTTCTTTTTATTTTTAAGCCGGATATCATACTGGAAACCTCCGTTGATAAACAATCCGCCAAAGTTGGTTTTACTTTCCGTGTTGGATTGAGCATACTGAACCGTATCGTTTAAAAAACTTAAGCGGGTGCTATAATCTTTGTTGCCAAACATATAGCCCCCGTTTATACCGATGTTAAAATGTTTTATACTCACCGCTGTTCCAAGAAAGGCCGCGCTTAAACCACCGCTGCCTTCAAAAATAGTGGCCAGGCTATCTATTCCGGGCAATCTTTCCTGTTTGTTGATCTTATAATTTATTTTGGATACCGGCCTGAGTCCCAAATTCATTCCCCAAAAAATATCTTTCTTAT
>JBBJMD010000065.1:0-18850 GCA_037719925.1 Ferruginibacter sp. | reverse complement strand
TATGTTAACCACCCCGACCTTGGCACGGATCCTCAGCCTGCCACGATGGATAAATTTGTTAAACTACCCGATACCAGCAGCGGCGACTGGGGTGGCGTACATTACAATTCGGGGATACCTAACTTTGCTTTTTACACCAGTGCATTCAATATAGGAGGTTTTGCCTGGGAAAAGGCAGGAAAGATCTGGTATGAAGCTATGATCGATGATACACTAAAACCCGATGCAAAATTTACAGATTTCAAAAAACTGACTATCCTGCACGCCGGTAAATTATATGGCACCGGCAGCCTGGAAGAAAAGGCTGTAAAAGATGGATGGAAAACAGCGAAAGTATAAGTATGAAAATAAAATTAGTGCAAAAGGGAGGCTTTTTGCCGATAAGAAAAGAGGCTGTTACGGAAGTTGACTGGACAAAGGAAGAGGGGGAAAACTTTTTAAGCCAGGTCGCGATAGACGAGCAAAAAAATTCTTCGCGGATAAGGGATGGAATTGATCACACGATTAAGATCAATAATAAAGAAGTAACTATTGACCTCGAAAAAGCAGCAGGGAAGTATGCTAAAATTTTTGAAGCCCTGAAGAAAAATTTAAAAATAGTAAAAACATAAATCCTGGCTTCCTTTGGTTGCCTGGTGCAAAGGCGCCTCACTACTAGCTGATAGAGATGTGCTGTCCGAACCATATAGTTTATTAAAAAAAGAAAGTGGAAAATAAAAGGAACCAGTCAACGGGGCCGGAAGACTCCTCAGTTCTTCAATTGCCGGGAAAATTTCGCGCACCATCTCCTGGTGAATCTGGCAGCAAAAGGTAACGCCACCCGTGATAAGATGCTTTTCGACCTGCTAAAAAATTAAGTTTGCGGTCATTGTACCATAACTCACGAAAACAGGAGATTTTTTATTTTGAAATTAAAATTATGAATGAAGCAAAACAAAAACTTTTTCTTTCAGAACAAAAAGCAAAAGAATTATTTAGAACGATTGAAGATAGAGGATTAATAATCCCCGGAAAAACGGAGAAGCAACTTTGCGACGAAATTGTACAAATAGCTAAGGAAGATTTTGAGGTAGAAAATCATTGGGGCAAAAAAATTGTAAGAACAGGCATTAATACGCTACAACCATATGTCTCAAATCCACCGGATCTAATAATTCAAGATGGCGATATATTGTTTTTCGACTTTCATCCCATTTTTGAAAATTGGGAAGCGGACCTTGGAAGAACCTATGTTTTAGGTGATGACCCATTAAAAAATAAGATAAAGAAAGATGTAGAAGCAGCCTGGTACAAAGGGAATGCTTGGTATTTTAAACAAACTAAACTTACGGGTGCAGAATTTTTCAATTATGCAACGGGCTTAGCTAAGTACTATGGCTACGAATTTGGGAACGCCATTGCTGGACACATTATAGGTAAATTTCCACACGAGCAACCCAATGATCTTAATGATTTATGTTTGGATGTGCACCCCGCAAATCAAAACGATATATTTCAATTGGATAAAGAAGGTAACAAAAGACATTGGATTTTAGAACTACATTTTGTGGATAGAAAAAATAATATTGGAGCTTTCTTTGAGCAATTATTGACAGCAGAATAAAACAATGAACCGCTCACAATGCATTGCCAAAGGGAGTGCCGGATTGTAACATCGGCTGGCAAATCCTTGTCAGCCGTGGTTCAGGCAGGACGATTTCAATTTAGCTTTTGTTGTTAACTGGTACATTAGTTTTTCAATTTAGCATCAGTACCGGCAGCTATGAATTCCCTAACGGCAATGCAAAACGACATGGCGCAAGAAACTTCGCAAAGCATGCCTGTTCTTGCCCTTGACAAAGTGTTTGCGCCATCCGTTATGGTTTAGATGCGGAAAATTCAAAAGATGTCATGCAGCAACCGGCAGCGTCCGTCGCCGGCTTAAATAGTTCCGCTGAGCTGAGCCAAGATCAGGTGCTGCACCTCATACAGGCACTTGGTATCCAGCGGTTAAAACTGGTGGCGCTTATGAAAGCCATAAATCCCTGATCAGTATCTCCGATGCATGCTAAAATTAACCAGACAATACCAATTCTTATCGTGGTCCTGGTTCTCCTCGCGTTGCCCCACTAATCTCCGGTCATAAATTTATCGGATTTTATCTCCCGTGGGTTGGCGGTAAATTTCAGCCAGGGAGTATAATTAAGTTTAAAATAATCCGCTGCCGCGGTATTAGATAGAAGGAAGGAATATGGACTTCTTTTTCCTTAACTGATTGAAAATAAAGCTATTCTTCCCTGTAAATCATTAAATGACATATGTAAATAACTTCATAACTTGTAATTATAAACGTGTACAATGATTCCTATTGGTGACGACAATTCAGACAGGAGGACAATCCCTTTTGTAAATTATATTTTTATTGCTGTTAACATCCTTGTTTTTGTAATATATCAGCAACTGGGCACTGATCATACCTTTACTTACAGTTATTCTACCGTTCCGGCAGAAATTTTATCTGGCCGGGATATTGTTACCGACCCAATATTGGTGCATGATCCCATCAGCGGCAAGGAGGTTCAGATTCCCGGTCTTGGCGTAACCGCTATTCCTGTCTGGCTTACACTTATTACCTCCATGTTTATGCACGGCGGGTTTGCCCACCTTGGTGGTAACCTCCTCTACCTATGGATTTTTGGTGACAACCTGGAAGACCGGCTGGGCCATTTGCGTTATTTCTTTTTTTATTTTTTATGCGGGATCATTGCTTCTCTTACACATGTATTTTCAGAGTATATTTTTGGAGCAAATCATTTAATTCCAAGCCTCGGAGCTTCTGGTGCCATTTCCGGCGTGATGGGCGGGTACCTGTTACTTTTTCCTACTAAAAGGGTTACTGTTTTTGTAATATTTTTATTTATTCCTGTACCCGCATTCATTGTTTTGGGATCCTGGATATTGTTGCAAATTGCTAATGGCACAGGCTATTTAGGTGGAAGCGAGGCCAGCGGGATCGCCTATGCAGCTCACATCGGTGGCTTTATTGCAGGACTACTGCTGATTAAGAAATTCCGCCCGGCAGAGAAAGTCCCCTTTTATAAAAGAGGGTAGAATACAATTTTGATTAAATTACAGGCAGGGCTAATACATGCACTATGTACCCGGTATATCTTGTATCCAGCCTGGCTCCCTAATGTTGAGTCGTAATTTTCACCACCGGCATTACCGGTTTTTCCAGTGATAAATTCGGGTTAATACCAGTTAACCGTTGCATGAGTTACTGCCATCATCCCTTAGTTCAACAGGGAAAATACTCATTACAACTGCTGGATTTTCATAGTTTACAAAAGTTATACCGGCAGCCCGTTTGCATTTCAGTGCTGCAATACTTATATTTAGGTAATCATATTTTAAGCACCCGCTACTTAAACAATCCCGGACGATGGAGCTACCCAATGCCAGTTTACAACAGCCTCAAAAAACAACAGATATCGAGATCCCCGTATTAAGAATCCAGGAATACCGGTGGGACACGCCGGAAGAAATTCAAAAGTCTGTTTATGGACTCTACCAATATGCGGAATCGGGCGCCATCTCTTCCATCAGTTGGTATGGTAAAAATAAAAAATCAAAAGCCAGGTTTTCCCGCACCCTTCGGGCCTCAGCCATTATCTTAACCACCCTGGGCGGACTAACACCCATTATCAGTTCCATGGGCGGACTAACAGTCAAATTAATGGACGACAAGCTGACTTTGTATATTGGTCAATTAGGCTACCTCTTCCTGGGTCTCGCAGCCTCGTGCATTGCCTTTGACCGGTTTTTTGGGTTTTCATCCGGGTGGATGCGTTACATATCTACCAAAATGACGCTTGAAAGGGCTTTATCAGAGTTTAGGCTGGACTGGGCAATGATGCTGGCGAAATTAGGGAACAACCCGCCCAACACTGAACAGGTTCAACACATGATAAGGCGGTTAAAAGATTTTTTGGTGTTGATCAATAATAATGTTGAACAGGAAACACTTACCTGGGTGGCTGAATTTAAAACTAATCTTGCTGAAATTGAAAAAACAGCAAAAACACAAAGTGCGGCATCCAGGCCGGGGGCCATTGCAGTTACTTTAACCAATGGCATGGAAACGGAAGATGGATTTACCGTTACATTAGACGGCATGGATATCCGGGTAGTGCACGGCACAAAGTACCAGGTAGGCTATGTTCCGCCAGGAACACACAAAGTATCTGTAAGGGGCAGGATCAATGGAGAAATTTTGGATGCTTCAGAATTGGTAAATGTGGCAGCGGGCGAAATGGCAGCTGTTACGCTAGCCCTTCCGGTCGCACAGGCACAGCCATAATTCTTATTTATTTAACAAGCAGGCCCGATAAGGGCAGGGGTAGTTTGTGATCAAATTCCTTTCCACCAGGACTTCGTGGGGTTTTAAAAATTAAAAACCAGGGTTTGCACTAATTACATTTATACTAATAATGTGTTGGCTGTTATTCGCCTTTAGGCACAAATTTCATTATGAAACCAGCATATATTATATCCTTATTGGGACACTCTGTCAACAATCCTGAAATTGAGAAAACACTCAATTTCTTTGAAATTAAAGAAAGGCCTGGAGAACGTTACGAAATGATGGAGGGCTTTCTTTTACAGGAGTTAACAATCCTGAATTTGGAATTTACTTTGACTTTTCAACAGAAACAGGATATTCATATAACTATGGACAAATAAAATCAAAGTATACAAAAGAAAAGTATGAATTAATTTTAGAAAAAGTAACATTTGGTGACAATTCGCAATATACCTGCGAGCTACCATTTGATTTGAAATTTGATGACGATTATAAAGCCCTATGCAGGAAAATTGGAAGCCGGGCCACTTCAAAATCTGAAGGTCCCGACAATGCTAATGACATTGTATATTGGTTTCTTACTTCGACTAACCGAATTATAGTCAGGCAAAAAGAAGGAAAGGCTATTCAGTTTGTAAGGGTGTTTCCAATAGGATTAAGAGAAATAAAAAGTATCGAACTAAAGAAGTCTTTAAAAAGTCAAAATAACAATATATCCCTGATCAATAATGAACAAATATTAAGATTGAAGGAGCACCTACCCACCATTGACTGGAAACAATCAATGCTTAAGGGAGACCGTTGCTTTACAGAAAAGGGTATTGCCGACGCTGGCGAGGTATTCAATTTATTTATAGAACAGCTGATTATTGGTTGCAATAAAAAAGATGCTGCTAAAATATATTCAGCATTGAAAAAAGCAACTATAGCTTTCAATAATTTACAAAACAGGCATAATGGAATTATTGAAACCCTGGAACGAGAGCAAATAATAATTTTTTTTGAAAAGGGAATTAAGTTAACCGGATTTCAAATTGCAGAAGGATTGGACCTGACGCAAGACATTAGAGAGTGGTAACAGGAAACAACAGCCAACATCAATGGTATGAGGATTGTAGCTTATAAGCCTTACAGTTTGCAAGGGTGAGAACCAGGAAGATAAACGCCCCCAACCTTACCCTACGCAAAAGCAAAAAAAGTAACATTTTTCCCACCGCATCAACTGGCTTATTGCAAACGTCTATCTTGCAAATTGGACAACTAACGTTTCTTCAGACTGGTAAAAACCAAATCATTTAGAAAGGAGATTATTTCGCTTTCCTCTTTATTTTTACCGAAATCAGTAAGTGAGGGCAAGTTATTCATAAAAAAGTTTTGGAAATGCGCCATTTCTATTATCGTGGAGGCTAAAGACTTTGGATATTTATATTTTGGACTGCATTCCGAAATAATATTTGCAATCACCGCACAAAGGTCTTTGTAGGGTTTAAAAAACTGCTGTTTATTATCCTCCCCTACTTGTTTTGTCAAATATGCCTTTGACCCTTCAGCAATAATGATCTTATGTAGTAAACTTTCGTTGATATAACTGGTTTGTTCATCACCATCAACTGCAGTTGCCAGTAGTTTGATAACCCTTTTTAGTTTTACAGTCGGGTCCTTCATGTTGTTGGTATGAAAACTTATCTGAAATTCAAGCGATCCCCAATACCAGGCTGTCAAATAAACCAAAAGTTTATGCTTGTTTTCAAAATACCGGTAAATTCCTGCTTCGGTTGTGCCAATAGTGTCAGCAATTTTTTTAAAGGTAAATGCTTCAAAACCATTTTTGTACATCAGCTGGACGCTGTGTTTAATGATATTTTTTCCTAAATCCGAACTTTCCGGATTACGAAGGAACAATGCCTCATTCATTTTTATCTGTATCTGTAACCTCATGTGCGGGTGCTTTTTACTTCCATTAAATTAAGCAACAAAGCTAAGGGAAAAAATCTTTACAATTATTTATGATAGTAATACTATCATTTCCAAATCTATGACTATCTTTGAGCTACTTAAAAATTAAACTATGTTGCTAAACAAAGAAATACCCGCATCGTACATGGCAAACAAGATAAAATACGACCTTGTTTATGTGCTGATTGTTTCCTTAGCAGTTCTCTTTATCACCGACAAATATAAAGAACTACTACCCGAAATGCCATTGACGATTCCCGCTTTCATTGGAACGGCTATGTCAATTCTTCTTTCATTTAAGCTGAGTCAATCTTACGACAGATGGTGGAAAGCCCGCAAAGTTTGGGGAGCAATCGTTAACGACTCCCGCAGTTTTGTTATTCAGCTACAAACTTTGACTTCACAAGGCAATGATGCAGCAGTAAAAAAAATCGCTTTCAGGCAAATTGCCTGGTACTATTCTTTAGGTCAATCGCTGAGAGGGTTGAACCCTATAGAAAATTTGGAAAAATTTATTTCCACTGAAGATCTTGAAGAAGTAAAATTTCACAACAATAAACCGTTTGCATTACTTCATTTGCACCGGAAGGATATTAAAAGCCTGAAAGACAATAATAATTAGATTTTTTTCGCAATTACAATTAGACACAACGCTTGTGCTACTTTGCGATGCACAAGGAAAATCGGAACGAATAAAAACAACCGTGTTTCCTGTTACCTATAGGTTATTTCTCCACGCAATAATTTACTTATTCGTTGTTACTCTTTCCATCTCATTAAAGAATATAGGTGGTTTGTTTGAAATTCCTTTACTGCTGTTGATTTCTGCTGCCTTTCTTTTATTAGAAAAATCGGCAACCCATATGCAGGACCCCTTTGAGAACAGGCCAACAGACACCGCATTGACAGCGATCGCAAGAACAATTGAAATAAATATTAAACAGTTATTAAAAGAATCTGATATTCCCCCACCACATCAACCAGAAAAATTTTACCTAACGTAGACAATAACAAAAACTAAACTCAATTAAAATGAAAACATTAACAAAGGAACTGCAAGCAGCCATAACCCCTTCAAGGGCTTTAGAATTGTTAACAGAAGGAAACAAGCGATTTATAAATAACCTAAAGGTTAATCGCAACCTTTTACAACAGGCAAACGAAACATCAGACGGACAACATCCATTTGCTGTGATATTAAGTTGCATTGATAGTAGGACATCCGCTGAGCTGATTTTTGACCAGGGACTTGGCGACATCTTTAGTATCCGTATTGCGGGTAACATTATGAATGAAGACATCTTAGGAAGTATGGAATTTGGTTGTAAAGTGGCAGGTTCAAAAATTATTGTAGTGTTAGGACATACAAAATGCGGAGCAGTAAAGGGTGCTTGTGACCACGTTGAAATGGGCAACCTGACAACATTGTTAACAAAAATTAGGCCTGCGGTTGACGATGAAACGGTTACAAAAGAAAATCGCAATTCTAACAATCCCGTTTTCGTAGAAAACGTTTCGACCATTAACGTTAAGCGGACAGTTAAGTCCATAATGGAGCGCAGTCCAATCCTGAAAGAAATGATTGAAAGCGGACAAATAGGAATTGTTGGAGGTAGCCATGACATTTCAAATGGAGAAGTAACATTTTATCCTGAGACAATGATTTTTGGTCACAAAGGGTAATGAATAAATCCTATAAAGACTTTTCCACAAAGCGGATGCAGCTATTTTGCATTTGCAAATGTTTGGCAGAACATTGGAGCCAGTGTCAACCTGATCAACAATTTTTAAGTTCGGCCTGACCAGCATCAGGGGACTTACCTGGATAAAGGCCCCTTTGATCAGGGAAGAGAATATTAACTAATTAGCGGGAAACATTAAATATTGATTTCTCTACCTTTGCTGACATATTATTATTCAATAAATTTTATCAGCCATGCCCGGTTTTGAAATGTTTGACGATAAGGAACGTAAAGAAGTAAATGATGTTATGGAAACCGGTATCCTGATGCGGTACGGTTTTGATGCGGCCCGCAAAAATAACTGGAAAGCAAAAGAATTGGAAGCGGCAATAGGGGAAACTTTTGGATGTAAGTATGCGCAGTTGGTAAGCAGCGGAACCGCTGCTTTAACTACCGCCCTCAGTGCCCTGGGTATCGGCTATGGAGACGAGGTAATCATGCCTTCCTTTACCTTCGTGGCAAGCTTTGAAGCTATCATAAGTGTAGGAGCCATACCGGTACTGGTGGATGTTGATGATACGTTAACGTTAAGTCCGGCCGCCGTACGTAACGCCATTACCGAAAACACAAAATGCATTATGCCGGTACACATGTGCGGCAGCATGGCTGATATGGATGCATTGATTGCTATTTGTAAAGAACACGACCTGTTATTGCTTGAAGATGCGTGTCAAAGTATCGGGGCCAGTTACAAAGGAAAGAAAGTGGGCACTATTGGCGATGCCGGAACCTTTAGCTTTGATTTTGTAAAAACGATTACCTGCGCCGAAGGGGGAGTAGTGATGACGAACCGCGAGGATATCTACATTTCCAGCGACGGTTTCAGCGATCATGGCCACAACCATAAGGGCTCCGACCGTGGCGCCGACCTTCACCCGTTTATCGGGTATAATTACCGTATCAGTGAACTACATGCAGCGGTCGGTCTTGCTCAAATAAGGAAATTAGATTCTTTTTTGACAATTCAGCGGAGAAACAATAAAGCACTAAGAAATATACTTTCAGGTATACCGGAAATTTCTTTCAGGCGCATCCCGGATGAAGCGGGCGACAGCTGCACTTTTCTTAGCTGGTTCCTTCCTTCCCCCGAAATTACACAAGCTGTGGTAAGCGAAATGAGGTCCCGGGGCATCATGGCCGGAAGTTTTTACTGGTATGATAATAACTGGCATTATATCAGCAAATGGGACCATTTGAAACATTCGGTTACGCTCAATAAATTACATCCGGATCTTAAAGCGGCCGTTATCCAACAAGCCAATAAAGATTTTTCTGCCAGTGATGCAATCATGAGCCGATGCATTTCCACCCTTATCAGTTTAGTATGGACAGAGGATCAAATAGCGCAAAAGGGCCGCGAAATGGTAACTATTATCAAAAAAATATTGAATGAGCATGCGGTAACTTACTAAGTATTGGCCAGCTATATGGGAGAGAGAATAAACGAGCGAACCGGATTCCGCCCTTTTTGAAAAGTAAGCCATCTTTAGAGCAGCATGTTCGTAGTGAGACATATGTTTACCTGGTCACCATGCTCAGATGCAAAGAGAATTAAAATGGTGGACAAACAATAACTATTGCAAAGAGCCAGGTTGAGTGGTGAAGGAACCAAAAGGCTTTAATGACCGGGACCAGGAGGGGATAATAAATCCGTTAAGTTTTATTCCTATATAAATTCCAATTGTAGGCAGGTACGATAGTTATGGTCTGTACCTGCTCCTCCTCTGTTTCCCTTCCATACGGTCACATTCCGATAAGCTTCCTAACCGGAACCGTAGCGGTACCCTCGTGATCTTATCTAGTTTAAGTTCCTGTTTACAAAAAAAACCGAGGTGAGCCACATAAAAATTTGGAGCGATCACAGGCGTTACTGTAATATTGCTGAGATTGCTTTTGAAAATTTGTTTCGTACCTGTAGTTGGTTTCTTAATTGGGTCCCAGAGTATATTGGCAGTTTTAGCCGTTCGATTTTGTGTAAACGCTTGCGCGGCCACAAAAATCATGCAAAAAATAATAATTTTATGTTTTTTATACACCTTACATAGTTGATTCTGTGTAAATTTACGGTTTTATAGCATAAATTGTTGGAAAGTTCGATTACTATAATTCAACAAGGGCTTTTTTTACCCGTATCAAACCTGTCAGAATTAAAAGAAAAGTGATCCGGGGAGATGTCAGGCCAAAATAATTAATTACGAAAAATCGTTCCGTAAGGAAGAGGTAGCAAAAATATGGCTTTAAGTCAGGGATTATATCAAAGGCAATTACAAAAATTATCACCGCAACAGATCCAGTTAATGAAACTGTTGCAGGTGCCAACGGCGTTGCTGGAAGAACGTATCAAGGAAGAGTTGGAAGAAAATCCCGCATTGGAAACAGGTGAAGAGGAAGAGGCAGAAGAATTTGAAAATGACACAACGGAAGAATTTGAAACCATAGAGGACGAATTTGACCTCGACGGCAGCAAGGATGAGTATGAGAATATTGACATCAGCGATTATGTGCAGGATGGTGACGACGACATCGCAGACTATAAGATGAGGGATGAAAATTATCCTGAGCAGGATGATAATAAAGTGATCCCGCATAAAGTGGAAACCGGTTTCAATGAAATAATGCTGGAGCAGGTAGGACAACTGAACCTCAATGATCATAAGCAACAAGTGGCTGAACAGATCATCGGTAATTTGGATGATGATGGTTATTTAAGAAGGGATATCAGTGCCATCGTTGATGACCTGGCTTTCAGGCAAAATATACAGACGACAGAAGAAGAGATAGCCGAATTGATTTTACAGATACAACAGTTTGATCCCCCGGGCGTATGTGCGCGGAATTTACAGGAATGCCTGCTGATCCAATTGGAAAGGCGGGTAGGTGAAGGTGACGCAGTTGAAATGGCCATTAAAGTGCTGGATAAATATTTTGAAGAATTTACCAAGAAGCATTATGAAAAGATCCAGCGTGGTTTAAATATCACGGATGACCAGCTCAGGGAAATTATCAACCAGATAATAAAATTAAACCCAAAGCCGGGAGGCAATATCGGCGAAAGCAGTAAAGGTGAAGGATACGTGATCCCCGACTTTTTTATCATCAATAATAACGGCAAACTCGAATTAACACTCAACAGCAGGAACGCCCCTGATCTTCGTATAAGCGAAGGTTACCGCGATATGCTGAAAGATTATGACAGGGGAACAAAAAAAGATAAGCGGCAAAAAGAAGCGGTGTTATTTATTAAGCAAAAGATAGATTCCGCCAAATGGTTCATCGACGCGATCAAACAGCGGCAGCATACGTTATTAAGCACCATGGAAGCCATCATGAATTACCAGTATGAGTTTTTTTTAACGGGTGATGAAACGGAAATGCGGCCGATGATCTTAAAAGATATCGCCGAAAAAACCAACCTCGACATTAGTACAGTAAGCCGTGTTGCCAACAGCAAATTTGTTCAGACAGAATTTGGCACGTACCGGTTAAAGTTTTTCTTTAGTGAGAGTTTACAAACCGACAGCGGTGAAGAAGTCAGTACGCGTGAAGTGAAAAAAATATTAAGTGACCTGATAGAAGCGGAGAGTAAAAAGCATCCGTTGAGTGATGAAAGGCTCACCGAGTTGTTACAGGAAAAAGGTTATAATATTGCGAGGCGGACCGTCGCCAAGTACAGGGAACAATTGAATGTTCCTGTAGCAAGATTGAGGAAAGAATTGTAAACCCGCCCGGAAAGCCCTTTAAACGGGAAACAAGGATATCTATGAATGATGCAAACCAACTGGTGAAAGAAACTGAATTGGCCATTCCCCTGCATGGCTATGCATCGCCGGTGACCCGGTTTTTCGCTCACTTTTTTTCCTATGTATTTCATCCGATTTTTATTCCTTTGTATGCCAGCATTTTTTTAGCTTTTATCCATCCAACATACTTTACAGGTTTTGGTGAACCAGGTAAAAAAAGGTTGTTATTATTAATAACCTTAAATGCGATAGGATTTCCGGCAATCACTATCCTCTTATTGAAAGGAGTTGGTTTTATTAAATCTATTTTTCTCCACACGCAGAATGACCGTGTTCTCGGATATATAAGTTCCATGACCTTTTATTTCTGGACACAATATGTATTGAGGCAGCAACATTATGTGCCCAGGATTTTGGTGGCTTTTATGTTTGGCGTTTTTATATCCTGCTCAGCGGCGCTTATCGCGAATATCTATTATAAGATCAGTATGCATGCTATCGGCATGGGGGGCTTTGTTGGCTTATTCCTTGTTATCATGCAACAAAATACAATGCTGATGACCTGGCCGTTATCGCTGGCTGTTTTAGTGGCGGGGCTGGTGTGTACATCGCGTATGATCGTGAGCAACCACACGCCAAAAGAGATCTATACCGGTTTGGTTTTGGGCCTGGTTTGCCAGTTTGCCGGCGCGGTGGTTAACTTATAATTGCACATGAACGATTGACACGAAAAATCCATTTATTCGCAACAACCTGGTTAGAAAGGTTAGGGATAGACAAATCAACTTTGTGGCTAATTCCCGTAAACACTCAAAAACTTGATCCGCATGATCTTTAACTGTTCCCAGTTAAAGCCGCTGTCGACAAGTTCTTCCTGGGCTATCTGCAGGCTGCTAGTTTCACAGGCCTTAAAATAATCAATGATCTCTTCCTGCTCGTATTGATCTACCAGCTCATTGATCGCATAATCAAGATTGAGCTTAGTACCACTGGCTACGATCGTTTCCATCTCTTCTAACAACTCATCTATTTTAAGGTCCTTTGTTTTAGCAATCATCTCCAGCGGGATCTTTTTATCTACATTCTGAATGATGAATATTTTATTATTGTTCCGGTTAACCACACCCTTCATTACAAAATCGTCCGGTTTCTCAATTTCATTCTCTTCTACATATCCCGCGATCATGTCTACGAATTTTTTCCCATAGCGAATGGCCTTTCCTTTACTAACACCCTGGCATTTTTCCAGTTCCTCTGTAGTAGTTGGATACAGGGTAGCCATATCTTCCAGGCTGCCCTCCAAAAAGATTACAAAGGGGGGCAGTTTCTTTTCCTTCGCCACTTTTTTTCGCAGGTCTTTCAACATCTCTAGCAAAGTTTCATCAGCCGCATTGCCCGGTACATTGGTTCCGTTCCCCTCATCATCATCGGCATCGGCTCCTTCAAATAAATTGTTAAGCACGATCTTAAATGAAACAGGTTTTTTTAAGAACGCTTCTCCTTTTTTACAAAACTTCAATACACCATATTCTTCAATATCTTTTTTTATAAACCCTTCCAGTATCATTTGCCGCATGAGGGAGTTCCAGTAGTGCTCATCCTTATCTTTCCCGATGCCAAAAAAATCCCTTTCATCGTGCCTGAACATCTTAACCTGGGGATTGGGTTTACCCAGTAAAATATGCAACAGGTAATCCATGGTAAATTGTTCATCCAGGCCTTTGATAATTTTCAACACCTGCTGTGATTCGGTTTTTGCTTCCAGTAATTCTTTAGGGCTGTTACAATTGTCGCACATATTCGTGCACTGTCCGGTATCATATGCCTCACCAAAATAATTTAACAGGATCTTTCTCCTGCAAACGGCGCTTTCAGCAAAGGATACCGTTTCGTGGATCAGCTGGGCACCCACTTCCCGTTCACTCAGTGGCTTGTCGCGCATCAGGTGCTCCAACTTGGCTACATCCTTGTGAGAATAATACAAGATACATTTACCTTCCATGCCATCCCTGCCCGCACGGCCGGTTTCCTGGTAATAATTTTCTATTGACTTAGGAATATTAAAATGAATTACAAAACGCACATCCGGTTTATCAATGCCCATACCGAATGCAATGGTTGCAACAATTACCTGTACGTCTTCATTCAAAAAAAGGTCCTGGCGTTCCGCCCGCAACTTACTATCGAGCCCTGCATGATACGCCACTGCCTTTATACCATTCGCCATCAGCATATCCGCCAGCTCTTCGGTAGTTTTCCGGTTAAGCGTATAGATGATACCACTTTTGCCTTTGTTTTGAGAAATAAATCGGACGATGCTCGTAACGGTTTGTTCTTTCTTTATTTTGGGTAATATCTCGTAGTATAAATTGGCCCGGTTAAAGGAGGAAATATATATTTGTGGATTTCTCAGTCCAAGATTCCTCAAAATATCACTTTGGACCTTTGGGGTAGCCGTTGCCGTTAGTGCTATCATCGGTGCGTCCGGACTTATCATCTCCATCATTTCCCTCAGGCGGCGGTACTCCGGCCTGAAATCGTGTCCCCATTCGGAGATACAATGCGCCTCATCTACCGCGAAAAAAGAAATATCCAGGTCCTTAAAAAACTCGATGTTTTCTATTTTTGTCAGCGTTTCGGGGGCCACATACAGCATTTTTGTTTTGCCGGTAGTAAGGTCATCCTTCACGATTTTTTGCTGACCTTTATTGAGGGTGCTGTTTAAAAAATGTGCCACATCATCCTTACTGCTGTAGCTTCTAACCAGGTCTACCTGGTTTTTCATCAAGGCGATCAGGGGGGATACAATAATGGCACAGCCTTCGCTGATTATGGCTGGCAACTGGTAACACAGGCTTTTGCCACCACCGGTAGGCATTATTACCAACGCATCGTTTCCTGCCAATAGATTTTTTATGATTGCTTCCTGCGGATTTTTAAAATTGTCAAAACCGAAGTAGTCTTGTAATTGAGCGGTAAGATTCAGGTTTTTCTCTTTGCTGATGGCTTTGACGGCATTTTTTTCAACCGGTTTCAATTGCGTCTCTTTAATAATAGCCGGCTTTTTTTTTGCTTTTACTGTGGTCATAACTGTCTTCCTCAAGCGGTTTTAAATAATTGATAGGTGGTAGGGTTCCCTGGCCAAACAGGTAAGTCTGCTGCTTGGAATTTCAAAAGGAGAGCGAAGTTACTTCAATACGCCTGCATATTCAAATTAACCTCCCATTCACAAGGGTTTAAGATACTCAATTTTTCCTGAATTATTTATACAATGGTTAAATCTGAAAAAAAGGAGCAGTATGGCTCCAGACTTATGGATGAATAATTCAAAGACACAACCATTATAATACCGGGCAATGCTAATTATTTGTTAACGGCATTCTTCAGTCCGAAACGAAGCAAAACTTGAATTTTCATATTATTGTTAGCGCGCAGTAATTGAAAAAGCTACATCGTTAAATGAAGGATGTTATAACGACGGTAAACTCCTTGCGTTCTGAATGAATTAAAGTAGGTTTGCTGCATTAAAAATGACTGATCACAAAATCATACAAACAGCCCGGCGCACGATACAAATTGAAGCTGATGCTATCAGCAGGTTAAAGGACTTTATAGATGCGGAGTTTGAAATGGCTTTGAAAGCTATTTCTGCTTCAAGGGGCCGGCTGGTGGTAAGCGGAATTGGCAAAAGCGCGATTATTGCGCAAAAGATCGTAGCCACTTTTAACAGCACGGGGACGCCTGCATTGTTCATGCATGCCGCGGATGCTATTCATGGAGATTTGGGAATGGTGCACCCCGATGATATAATTATCGTCATCAGCAAAAGTGGTGATAGTCCCGAAATAAAAGTATTGGTTCCCCTCATCAAAAACTTTGGTAATATCCTTATTGGCATGGTAGGCAATACCAGTTCTTTTTTAGCCAGCCACTGCAACATCGTAATAAATACCACTGTGGACCAGGAGGCCTGCCCGAATAATTTAGCGCCTACCACCAGCACTACGGCGCAGATGGTGATGGGCGACGCTTTAGCCATTTGTTTGATGGAGATAAAAGGTTTTGCGAAAGCGGATTTTGCCAAATTGCATCCGGGTGGCGCTTTGGGTAAAAGACTTTTTTTACGGGTTGCAGAGCTGGCCTTACGGAATGAAAAGCCGGCAGTTACGGCTGGTGCAGGCATCCGGGAAGTTATTGTGGAAATGACAAAAAAGCGGCTCGGTGCCACGGCGGTGGTCAATGAGAACAATATCATTGAAGGCATTATTACAGATGGCGACCTGCGCCGCATGCTTGAAAAAGGAACCGGGTTTGAACTGTTAACGGCAAAAGATATTATGTCAAAAAAGCCGGTAATAATTGACGACGATATGTTGGCAGTAGATGCACTCGATATTATGAAAGCCAAAGATATCAGCCAGTTGGTGGTAGTAAATTCAATGGCCTATAAAGGAATCATACATATTCACGATATCATAAAAGAAGGAATTATTTAACAGGAGGGTGGCCCGGGTTTTTGTGCTGAGCTCCCCTTAATCATTATCAAATAACATATAAAGCATGACCAGGAACAATTATGTGGCGATAATGGCGGGAGGTATCGGCAGCAGGTTTTGGCCTATGAGCCGCACCGAATATCCAAAACAATTCCTCGATATTTTAAATACCGGCCGAACCCTGATCCAATCTACTTTCGATAGGTTTTCTTTCTTTATTCCCAAAGAACATATCTATATTGTAACAACCGCCCAATACCGGCATATTGTTGTTGAACAACTTCCTGACCTGCCTGCCGAAAACATTTTATGTGAACCATCACGGAAAAATACCGCGCCCTGCATTGCTTACATTGCTTACAAATTACTAAACATTAACCCGGCGGCCAATCTGATTTGCGCTCCTGCGGATCATATAATACTGGAGCCGGATAATTTCAAAAGTACCTGCTTGGAGGCACTTCACTTTACTTCGCATATAAAGGCACTGGTGACATTGGGGATAAAGCCTACGCATCCTAATACCGGCTATGGATATATCCAATACGAACCGATGGCGGTCAGCGAAAACGTTTATAAAGTAAAAACATTTACAGAAAAGCCGGATAAAGAACTGGCGGAAACATTCATTTCCAGTGGAGACTTTTTATGGAATGCCGGTATTTTCGTTTGGCAGATAAAAAATATCATCAGGGCCTTTGAAATTTTTTTGCCGGAAATGCACGAGGTCTTCGATGCCGAAAAAAATAATTTTAATACACCCGCTGAGAAAGCCGCCATTGAAAGGATCTATCCTCTATGTGTTAATATTTCCATTGATTACGGGGTGATGGAAAAAGCGGATAACGTATATATTATTCCCTCCTCTTTTGGCTGGAGTGATCTTGGAACATGGGCCAGCGCATATGATAACCTTGAAAAGGATTACCTCGAAAATGCTGTTGCCGGAAGTAATGTAATGATCATCGATGGTACCAATAACATCATTCACGCCGACAATAAAAAATTAGTATTGATACAGGGCCTGGATGAATTTATAGTTGTAGATACTGCGGATGTTTTGCTTATCTGTAAAAAAGATAAAGAGCAGGCGATCAAAGATTATGTGGCTGAAGTAAAAAGAAATAAAGGTGAAAGATTTTTGTAAGGCCGCTCCCGGGGTGGCAGCCATGGCCCTTGCACCCCTCCATTGTGCAACTTTGATCAACACAAAGAATGCAATAACAACCTCGGATATTACCACACTACGGTGTTCGGTTGAAATGCCATCATTCTATACAATGCAGGCCAGCCATAAACAGCTAATCAAATAATTTTGAAGCCAATAATACAAAGTAAACTTCCGGCTGTCGGCACCAACATTTTTACCAGGATGAGCGTACTGGCTGCCGAACACAAGGCTATTAACCTTGGCCAGGGTTATCCTGATTTTATGATGAGCGAAGAACTCGTGGCACTGGTAAATAGTGCCATGCAGAAAGGGCATAATCAATATGTACACATGAATGGCCTGGTGCAGTTAAGGGACAAGATCTCTGAAAAAATAGAGCAACTTTATTCCGCCAGGGTAAACCCGGAAACTGATATCACCATCACTCCCGGGGGAACGTATGCAATTTACACTGCCCTTACAACGGTACTGCAGCCCGGTGATGAAGTGATCGTTTTTGAACCTGCCTATGACAGCTACATACCTAACATAGAAATTAACGGCGCTGTTCCCGTTTTAATTCCCCTGGTATACCCGGAGTATACAATCGACTGGAACCTGGTCAAACAAAAAATATCTTTTAAAACTAAAATGATCATGCTTAATACGCCGCATAACCCAACGGGGAGTATCCTGGGGAAAGCTGATATTGAGCAATTGCGGAACATCGTAAAAGATACCGGCATTTTTATATTAAGCGACGAAGTATATGAGCACCTGATATTTGATGAAAAACAACATGAAAGTATGTTGCGCTACCCTGATCTGCTGGAAAGAAGTTTTGTATGCTTTTCTTTCGGTAAAACATATCATTGCACAGGATGGAAGTTGGGTTATTGCGTTGCACCCGCAGCCATGATGAAAGAGTTCAGGAAAGTGCACCAGTTCAATTGCTTCTCTTGTAACAGCCCCGTACAATATGCATTAGCGGATTTTATGCAACAAAAAGAACCCTACCTGCAACTCGGGTCACAATTGCAACAGAAACGCGATTACTTTCAACAACTGATGCTGACAAAATTCAAGGCTTTTCCTTCGTCCGGAAGCTATTTCCAGTTGTATGGTTATGCTGGCATTACGGAAGAAACGGAAAAAGATTTCGCCACCAGGCTTACCAGGGAGTACGGTGTTGCTGCGATCCCTGTTTCCGCTTTATATGTAAATGGCACAGATAATAAAGTATTGCGTTTTTGTTTTGTAAAGCAGGAAGCTACCCTAGAGGCAGCTGTAAACAGGTTAATGAAATTGTAATCAATCATACTGGCATTCTTTGTATCGGCAGGTGAGCAGCAGGTTGGCATGCCCTGGCCGCCTGAATCCTGGCCGCGATTAATAACACAACAAAGGAATATTTGGAATTTTTC
>JBBJMD010000225.1:0-5767 GCA_037719925.1 Ferruginibacter sp. | reverse complement strand
CATTATTTGTTTGGCACAGGTTAGAAATTAGCAGTGGTTCTTAACCTGCTATCCGGGATTTAATTTTTTAAAGCCCCCTAAAGAACGAACCTTTATTTAGCGATTATTCACTATGCCTGAAAAATTCCTGATGAAACATGGATACCTGTTCCTCATCGTTTCCCTATCCCTGTTTTTAATATTCACAGCTTGCAGGCAACCGGCTGAGCAAAAAGGCGAAAAGTGGAACGCGCCGGAAGAAGCGGCTAAACTGACCAGCCCCTTGCAACATACTGGATTAGCGGGTCAGAAAGGAAAAGCCTTATATAACTTATATTGCCTTTCGTGCCACGGCGAAACAGGCTATGGAGACGGAGCTGCGGGTACGGGACTGGCCGAGCGGCCCGCTAACTTTCATTCAAAAAGCATACAAAGCCAGGCAAATGGCTCATTGTTCTGGAAGCTTTCTAATGGGAGGAAGGAAATGCCTGCCTTTAAAGAAGCGCTTTCTGAAGAACAACGATGGCAACTGGTGGCTTACATCCGCCAGGTCGCAGATATGCCGGAACCATTACAATATCCGAAGGCGCTAAAACCAGGGATCAGCGTTGAGCATTTCCTGAAGATTGATTCACTCGCGGTACGCATCCTCCAACACCCGCTAACGGGCACCATTTGGTACACCACTTTTGATGGTAATATTTTCCGTATAAAAAACCAGGCGGCGCAACCAGCAGTGGCAGAAAAAATGTTTACCGTAAAGGATCATGGCATTACCAGGCTTCAGGGCGCTGCGTTTTTAAATAATGATCTTTTCTTAAGTGGAAATGTGGACTCCACTTTGAAAAAAAGCACCCATGGCAGGCTTGTAAGGTTAAATCTTGATACAGCGGTCCGGTCGTCGGTTGTTTTTACTTCAGCAGAATATGGTGCAAATAAAACGGTGTACGACCACGGATGGAACGCGCTTGAAATAAGCCCCGATGGCAAATACATTTATGTTAACAGCGGGGCACGGACAGATCATGGGGAAGTGCAGGATAATGGAGGGATGTTTCCATTTGCCCGTGATAATGCCCTCACTGCAAAAGTATTCAGGCTCCCGATCGATGCGCTCGACTTGCTGTTACCTGATGACACCACAAAACTAAGAGCGGCAGGATATATCTATGCGGAGGGGATCCGCAACGCATATGACATGGCCTTTGATGAAAAAGGAAACCTCTTTGGCGTTTCCAATTCGCCTGATTATGATATGCCGGAAGATATGTTTTGGATCAGGCAACACCACCATTATGGTTTTCCATGGATCATGGGCGGAATTGAAAATCCTCAACAATACCGCGATTGGAATCCGGATCCGGAAACAGACCCGTTTATCCCCGCAACTTCCCATTCGTGGCGGGTAAAATATTTTAATAATGATACCGCGTTCCCCCGGGCGCCGGCGGGTGTAAAATTTTCACCGGGCGTGCAGAACCTCGGCCCCGATGCCAATGAGTACCGCGGCCATAGTGGAAAAATTCTTGACGGGGACCAGACAGGTGTAGCGGTGAGCACCTTTACAGCCCACTGCTCCCCCCTCGCCTTATTCTTTGATACAAAAAAAATTCTTGCAAATGATTTACGCGGCGATGGTTTTGTAATGCGTTATTCTCTCGGCTCTCGCTCCTCCATGATGAGGCCCTTTACCAGCCAGGGCGCCGATCTGTTGCATCTCGACCTCGAATACGATGGCGTGGCAGATAATTATATTGTGAGGACGAATCGTATCGTTGATGGCTTTAAAGAACCTACAGACGCCATATTGGTTGGTAATGTGGTGTATGTGATCGAATACGGTGGTAAGGGTGGGAATATCTGGAAGATCACTTTACCAAAAGAGTCGAAGCTGCAAAACAACATACCTGGCAAAAAACCCTGATTCCTATAATTTAAAACAAACCGGATGCGAAAAATATATTTAGTTCTTCTCCTGTTATGCCTGGTACATAACATTTGTGCACAAAACTTTGATATTGTTATCAGGGGGGGCCATGTAATTGACCCCAAAAATAATATTGATGCAATAATGGATATCGGCGTAAGGAATGGTAAAATTATGCAGGTGGCAAATAAGCTGGATACCCTCGGTGCCATCCAGGTGGTTGATGCAACAGGGCTATATGTTACCCCGGGGCTGATTGATATGCATACACATAATTTCGCGGGTACAATTGCAGGGCAGGCCTATATGAATGGCCCAAGCGCCGTTGCACCCGACGGGTTTACTTTTCGCACAGGGGTAACAACTGTAGTAGATGCCGGCAGCTCGGGCTGGAGCACATTTCCCGAATTTAAAAATAATATTATAGACCGCTCTCAAACCAGGGTGCTGGCATTCCTTAATATAGTTGGACAAGGTATGCGGGGTGGCCCTTACGAGCAGGATACAAGCGACATGGATCCTAAACTAACGGCATTGGTTGCAAGGGCCAACGCTAAGGATGTGGTAGGCATTAAACTGGCGCATTATGAAGGTGCAGAATGGATCCCGGCAGACCGGGCAGTGGCAGCGGGTAAATTGGCGGATATACCGGTGATGATTGATTTTGGCGGAAGCCGGCCACCACTCTCTATTGAAGAACTGTTTTTTAAACACCTCCGTAAGGGAGATATTTTTACGCATTGCTTTTCGCAGCTCGCTTCACGCGAATACATTGTGGATACTTCTACTAAAAAAGTGAAACCGTTTGTAACTGAGGCCCAGGAAAAAGGCATCGTGTTCGATGTCGGTTTTGGCGGTATCAGCTTTTCTTTTTCCCAGGCTATACCCGCGATAAAAAATGGTTTTTATCCCAATTCCATCAGTACCGACCTCCATGTTGGAAGCATGAATAACGCCATGAAGGACCTGTTAAGCGTAATGTCGAAATTAATGGCGATTGGTATGGATTTTAAAATGGTGGTAAGAGCAGCCACCTGGAACCCGGCCCGTGAAATTAAACGCGAAGAATTAGGAAATCTTTCCGTTGGTTCAGGGGCCGATATCACCGTTTTGAATCTGAAGGAAGGTAAATTTGGTTTTTTTGATTACACCGGTTATAAAGTAATGGGTAAAAATAAACTGGAATGTGAAATGACCATCAGGGCCGGCAAAATCGTTTATGACCTTAACGGGATAGCTAACCCCATAGTGCCAGGTGCGACAAAGAAAAATTGATTAGCGTGGTTGGAATTTTCATGGCTTCCCCTGCCGGGCGGCCTGTGCCGGTAACTGCAATAAGACATGTTGTTCATTACTTTTGAAAACAGCAAGAGTGCACTGGTATCAGCTGAATGTAAAAAATGAGGAGACCACCATAAAGTAAGAATGTTGAAAAGTATACTATTGAAGTTTTCCATTTAAAATTATTTTGATTGAAAATACTACCAAAGGAATATGTTCCTGCTAATTTATTTCCCAAATCAAGATTTCTTGCCAGCCTGTATTTATTGATACTGGCAATCGGTTTTGGACACTGCAAAAACGGGCCTCCCCGCGGCGATCCGGGTAATGGCGGGTTGATGCTTCCCGGTAATTTCGAGGCCGTTGTTGTTATTGATAGCCTGGGTGGAGCCCGGCACCTGGCGGTAAATGACAATGGTGACATTTATGTGAAATTAAGGGCATCTTACCCCGATGGAAGCAATGTGGCACTAAGAGATGAAGACAATGACGGCCAGGCCGATATCATTAAAAAGTTTACGGTATATTCGATACGTTCGATTATGGAACGGCGATGCGCATTCATAATGGTACCTGTACTACAGTTCATCCGGCGATGTATTCCGTTGTAAACTAAAACCGGGGGAGTTGCTTCCCGACACCACTGTGGTACGGGTACTTACTGATGATTTCGTGAACGATGCACACGGTTTTAACCATACTGCCAAGCCGCTGGCCTTTGATGATTCGGGTAATATGTTTGTGCCTTTTGGCTCTCCCAGCGATGTTTGCCAGGAACTGGACAGGATACCCGGCTCACCGGGCCAGGATCCATGCCCGCAGCTTGAAGAACATGCTGGTATCTGGAAGTTTGATCCTTCCAAACAAAATCAAACCATTAAAGATGGAAAGCGGTATGCTACTGGTATCCGAAGTACCGTTGCCATCGCCTGGAACACTGCAGACAAGCACCTTTATGTTGTTCAGCATGGACGGGATGACCTCCACCGGATTTGGCCGGCAAAATATACCAAATGGCAGAGTGTAGTACTGCCCTCGGAAGAGTTTTTAAAGATAAAAGAAGGTTCCGATGCGGGCTGGCCCTATTATTATTTTGACCAGTTACAGGGGAAAAAAATATTGAATCCTGAATATGGCGGGGATGGTAAAAAGGAAGGCAATGGCGCGAAATACGAACAACCGCTGATTGGTTTCCCTGGTCATATGGCTCCTAATGACCTGCTGTTTTATACCGGCAACCAGTTCCCGGCTCATTATAAAGACGGGGCCTTCATTGCCTTTCATGGCTCTACGATCCGCGCACCTTACTCGCAGGGCGGTTATTTCGTTGCCTTTGTGCCATTCAAAAACGGTGTGCCATCCGGTGACTGGGAAGTTTTCGCAGACGGGTTTGCGGGCATGGATACCATTGTAAATACAACCGATGCTAAAGCAAGGCCAATGGGCCTGGCCCAGGGCCCGGATGGCTCATTGTATATCAGCGATTCCCGTAAAGGAAAAATATGGCGCATCCTTTACCATGGCGATAAAAACAGGTTTGGCACATCGGACCTTGCAGCTATGGAAAAAAGAAAAACAAGCGCGCACATTCGCAATCCGGATGAAATAGCTGATAACCTTCAAAAAAATGTGGCCACCGGCGGAGAGCAGGTCTATCAAACTTATTGCGGTGCCTGTCATCTAAATGATGGCAAAGGGGATGGAAGCCGTTTTCCTCCTTTAGACAGTTCAGAATATGTGATCGGTGATAAAAACCGGCTGATAAAAATACTACTGAATGGTTTACAGGAATCCATTACAGTAAAAGGAAAACAATATAACAATGTTATGCCTGCGCACAATTTTTTATCAGATAACGACCTGTCCCTGGTATTAACTTATATACGCCAAAACTTTAGTAATTCTTCATCAGGAATAACCCCCTCCGAAGTGGCGGCAGTAAGAAAAAAAGCACCCTCGATCAAATAAATTAAAAACTTTAACTTGGTGGGATATGAAAAATAAACTGGCTTTACTTCTACTTACATTGCTAATCAACTCAACAGCAATCAATGCACAAAACGCTAACACAGGCCCGGAAGCACGGCTCAAAGAATTAGGTATAAAACTTATTACACCTTCTGCCCCGGTTGCCAATTATGTAAAAGCTGTCCGCGCAGGGAATTTGATTTACCTGTCCGGGCATGGGCCCGACAAACCCGGCGGTGGCCTGGTTATTGGAAAAGTAGGCACAGACCTCACCCTGGAGGAGGCGCGCGAAGCCGCAAAATTGGTGGGGATCTCACTGCTGTCAACGCTGAAGGCGGAGATCGGTGACCTTGGCAAAGTAAAGCGTATAGTTAAGGTTTTGGGCATGGTAAACGCTATACCAGCTTTTGAACAGCATCCGCAGGTTATCAACGGATTTTCAGATTTGATGGTGGCCGTATTCGGAACAGTAGGAAAGCATGCAAGATCCGCAGTGGGTGTAACTTCCCTCCCCTCCAATATTCCCGTTGAGATTGAGATGATCGTCGAGCTGAATGATTAGCAGGCTATAATTGAGTACCGTAACAATGCCAATTGCACATGAATGAAAAA
>JBBJMD010000064.1:0-18885 GCA_037719925.1 Ferruginibacter sp. | reverse complement strand
TTTATGTATACGGCCAATACCGACTCCGTTATTTTAAACCGCGTATATACAGAAGGCTTTACTTCAGGCTACAATTATGGAAATGCACGGTATGCAGAGATTACCAATTCATGGTTCAAGGATGTGAAATTTGGCATTGGTTACAGTTCAAAAAACCCGGTTTCTTCAATAGTAAAAAATGTATTTATAAAAACAAGCGGGAATGATAAAGTATCCGGGATCCTTGTTGCAAATAATACTTCATTAAAACTCATCAATTCGATCATACACATTGTAAATACCTATAAAATACCCAATGGGGCAAGGGGGGGCAATTTTGTGAATGGGTTGGGATCTACTGAAAATAAGATCGAGGCCACGGGTAATATTTTCATTTGTGATATAGACCCTTCGAAATCGCTGACAGCCGCGATCACCAATACAAATAAGGGGGCAGCCACCTCAACTGACAAGTGGAATAATAATGTATATATTTTACTCAGGGGAAAGAGTATCTTATGGACCGCGTCCAATGCATCTACCAACAATGGAAATAATAATATAAACAACCTCGAAATTTGGAAGCAACAGTCAGGCCAGGACGAGCATAGCTTATTTTTTGATCTAAGATACGACCGGAGAGGTTTAAAAGCCATTTTCGTTGACCCTGAAAATGGTAATTATGAACTAGCCAATACACGGGAAGGCAATCAAGTAGCCGCTTTAAAAGCCGGGATGACTTCACCCATTACCTGCTTTCTGCAAAAACCGACCTATGAAGCAGCTGCCGACCTGATCAGTAATGATAATGTGCTGTCTCCAGTTTCCTGCAGGTATCCCTGTGAGCAAAACCGGATCCGCGTAAACAATACATTTGACATCAGTGCAGTAAGCAATCGCCAGGTGAGTCTTAAGTGGAATATACAGGAGCAACAAAATACGGATCACTACGAAATAGAGCGCTCAACCGAATATTCACTTTTTAAAAGAATCAGCTCAGTTTCCATGTCACCTGATTCTTCCTATTCGTACACCGATGACATACAGCCTGGCATTGATTACAAATACCGGTTGGTGCTGGTGCCAAAAGCTGGTGGCAAGTGTTATTCGGATATCCGAACCGTAAAGATGCAAGACAACAAAGCTTTTACGATTTATCCCAATCCGTCTGCCGGGAAAATTATTATTTCTTTGAACGGCTACATCG
This sequence comes from Ferruginibacter sp., assembly GCA_037719925.1. GTDB lineage: Bacteria > Bacteroidota > Bacteroidia > Chitinophagales > Chitinophagaceae > Ferruginibacter. The sequence goes on along the minus strand of JBBJMD010000064.1, from coordinate 17,699 downwards.
GGCGTACCAATTTTACTGTATCAAATTCCTTTGGACAGATAATTTTAACAAAGGAATCTGTTAGTCTTTACAGGGCCCAGGAATTGGACCTTACGCACCTGCCCGCCGGCATTTATTTTTTGAAAGTAGAAACAGGTAAGGGCAGCAGCGTTCAAAGGTTCATACTGGAATAACAAGCAAAACCTTTAAAATTTGCAACCCTTCCGGCCGTTGTGTTGTTTTCACCAACAAAGAAAAACGCCCTTGCATTGTTGTGGGTTTTTCCACCAACAACTAAACCGTCAAAAGTGCATCATAGCATTTTGCTGATACAGGTTAAAACACGCAGGTTAATAGTGAGACATAAATTATGAAAATCCTCAGTCGCGGGAAGAAGGGAGGTAAACGAAATTGGAGATATGACTGATTTAGGGAAGAGGCAGCATATTATAAAGGTTATGAACCTTTACTGATTAGTAACACCAACGCTACATGGAAATATTGCCGGATCAAAATATACGGTGAATGACATGATGGTACCCTTTAATACTTCAGTTGAACAATGTTACATATTGCGCGATCAACGCTGGTTTGCGAATGAAATCATTTGCATACTTCCAGGCAGACCTGGCCTGGTCATCAAATTGTTGCTGGTCGCATTTTACCAATTCATTTATTACACCAATAAATTCCCCGGGACTTTGAAGAATGCCCATCCTGCCCCTTTTTCCTGTATATCCAGCCAGGGTTTGATCATCAAAACAGGCCTTCCTGAAAGTAAGGCTTCAAAAATGGCGTGGCCAAAATTTTCGCCCGTTGTCGGCAATATAAACAAGTGATGCTGCTGTAATAACGCTGCCAGTTTATCCTTTTGAACCGGCCCCTCATATTTTATTTCTATCCTTTTAGCCAGTTCCGTGATAGCTTTTTTACAGTCTCCCCAATAGCTTTCGTGTTCTACAGGGCCCACTATGGTAAGTGCCACGCTATGCTCCACGCTCCGCAACAATTTCAGGAGGTATAAAAGATTTTTTATCGGAACGATACGTGCAATAAAAATACATTTCAGGTACCCGGGATTTTTGGGGCAGCTAATAAACCCGGGTTGCATCAAATCGGGTAAGTTGTCCGCTATGATTATTTTACTTGCAGGAAAAAAACGGGTGATAGCATTTTCTTCCCGTTTGTTGGTGGCATGAAAAGTAATCCGGTGACTGATCCCCATCCATTTCATCAGTTGCAGAAGCGGCTTTTTTTTAAACCATTTTAATGAAACGGCGCTATCGTATAAGGTGCCCCGCGGGCAAAGGATCACCTGTTCTTTTATCCTGCCCGTAAATTTTAACCATAAAGGGAACAAGACGAAATATGGCGAAAAGAGCAGGTTCAGGTAAATAAAATCTGCTTTTACTGACCTGACGGCCTCCAGTACCTGTTTCATTCCAAGTGTTTTCTTCCGGGCATAATATACCTGTACACCATAGCGCTCATCCGAAAACCATCCGTTAACGTTTACCCCGGGGTAAGGAGTAATTTCACCATGATCTGTGTCAGTTGTAAATACATAAATATCATGGTTGTCCCTTAAAGCAATACATAAATTTATACAGGACTGGATAGGACCCCCTGCTTTATATCCCGGTGCAAACCATTCTATCAATACCAGTATTTTTTTACGGGCGGGCATCAGGCATTTTCGTTGGCCGTTTTATTGACTTGTCATAAAAATAGATTCCAGTAAATATAAAAGTGTAGGCGGCTATATTGAACCAGGTATGGTGATCAAACCCAAAGGCAGCGTGCCATTGCTGATTTATGGCGATTAATAAAATCGCGATCCTTAAAACATTAATACACCAGATAGCCACCATACCCCCTGCCAGCCATTTTATTTTTTTAATTCTTTCACCACTGTTTGCTATGATAAAAGCGACCCAAAAACTTAATACCCCATAACCAAGACAATCATATCCGACATGCACTCCTCTTCCATCCGGTACTGCCAGTGTATAAATATTTTTCACTTGTGTGTCAAAGCCGGCAATTGAAACAACAAATTTTGCCCCATACAATAATGAAGATCGCAGCCATGATACATAATTTAAATAATGGTCAAAAAGAGGAGAATAATATCCGCCCGGGGCAGTTAATCCAATAAATCCGATAGTACCATAAAATAAGATGGAGAAAATTCCTATAAATTTTATTAAATAAATAAGGAACGGGGATTTACCGACTGGATTTATATTCATGGATATTTTGGTAACCTCCCAAAAAAAATTAAAGGGAGTTAACTAAAGTTGTGAGAGCACAACCAGCAGTATTGATCCTTTAACCCTGGTATTTACCGCGATAAATAAGCTCGTTACCGGGCAGCACGTTTTTTTGGAACGATCAGCAGCGCATCATGAAAAATCGGGAAAATAAACTGGATGAACATAACGTAAGTGACGATGCTTGCAAACAGCCGGCCCGTCAATATAGTAGCATCCATTTCATATCCGTAAAATTCTAAAAAGAAGGAACCGGTAATAGCATAGTTAAACAGGAGATTTGGAGTGGCTTTGGTAACAAAATAATGATACAACTTTCCATATATCACCCCTAACACCATCAACGGTATCATCATACCGAGGTAACCAAAATCTATATAACACTCAGCAAAATAACCGAGGCTGAAAGATACGCCCTTGTTCGCCCTCGCATACGGTATACCGGTATACCTGGATGCTTTTACCGAATTATCAACGGTGGGCTTATCCGGGTTTAAAAACCTCGGCGTTGTGGTGTATTGCAATACAGATGACCAATTATCGCCATTTTGATAAGGAATAATAGCTGGCACCCTTTCAATTGCTTTGGCAAAATGATAGGTATATTGCAGCCGGTCAAGAAAGCCTTTCGTTGCATTCTCAATCGAAGTCTGATCTACATCATTTGACAGTACATACAATTTATTCAAGGCGTCATCCCGTGAAACACCGACAGTTTGCTGGCCGGAGCCAACATTCAAAAAATTGCGGTAATCACTCTTTACACTGGACCATACAAGCGCAAATAAAAGTAAGCCTGCACCAATCAATGCGGCATAAAGTATATACTTAAAATTTATGGTTATAAGAAAGGAGGCAAGTAAGACCAATAAATAATAAATAACGGTTTTAAATTCGGAGAAATAGCTAAAAAATCCCAGTATAAATTCTACGACAATGAATATTAAAAACAAGTTCTTCTTTTCTTTTTTAATAATAGATAGGAACCCGAACAGAAGAAATAATAGCCACTTTATTTTATAACCTAAAGATGATCTGGGTAACGCCCGAAAAAAGAAAAGCGACCGCACTCAGGGATGAACTGATAAAAAATGCGGTAATATACAGGTACATGCATTTCTCCGTGGATAAAACCCCTGCGCTGTCCCGAAAATCCTGCAGGTTTACTCTTGGTAATTTATTCTGAAAATAAAGAATGGGGGCAAACAAGGCAACCACCCCAACCAGGGAGAGGAGTATTGCTGTACTGTTTTCCGAAGACCTGTAGTTGATAACCTCGTCCAGGTAATTGGCCTGGAACACACTGGTTATAATCTGCAGGATATGCTGAACAAGGATTAACGTAAAAACGCCTGTCCGGTAAGGTTGCTGTACCTGGAAAAATAATAATACAAGCGTGAAAAGGCAGACAAAAAGATAAAAGCCATTTTCAAAAATAAGCATGGATAAGACAAATCCAAATAAAAAGAAATAGGAAAGATTATCAAGCCGGATCATTGTTTTTTGTTCCATAGTTACCCTGAAATATTCAGTAATTTAAATGCATTCGGATCGGGCGTTCAATTTATTGTTTGGATTCCATTTAGGCCGCAAAAGTACCAAAGGCAAGGATTACTAAAAGAGGTCACTTTTTGTGGTTGGCTAAGATTATGGAGGCGACATTTATTTTACCTGTTACGGTTCAAGAAATATGCATGTCCCCTTCCAGGGAGATACCCGTATTTTACCAATAGAATATTCCCAAAATATTGCCTATATTAATTTTTGCAAAATTGTAAAAAACCTGGATATGCTACCTAAATGAGTAATGGTATTATTTTTAAAAGGTTGCCTGCAAAAATCCCGGCTTAAGCTAAACCTGCTCGGGTTTACGCAGTTTTACCAAGGTATCGATTTAATGACTTGAGCCGGGGAGGTTTTTATCAAGATACCAGTGTTACGCCCTAAACAAACGGCACTTTAATCCTTTCGCACATAAGCGGGCTTCGTTGTAAACAACCTTCTTTTTATAAAATACCCGGTGAGCAAAAATATATTATCAAATTGATGAAGTTTTTTGCAAAATTGCCATCCTGTTTGCCACTGTCCTTTTAAAAAGGCTTTGACCATTAAGGTGTAGTAAAATAATAATTTATGGTTCCGTAATAGCGATCGCCCCTCCTTTTTTTGTTGTTCATTAACGTACCCTAATAAAATATTATATACGCAGATATCTTCTGTTAAATGATAAATAAAATATTTTTCCTGGCCACTCAGTTGCTCTTTATGGTTACGTAATTGCACTAATGGCTGCCTGATAAAGCCAACGGGATGATCCTTAGCCAGCCTTACCCACATTTCAAAATCGCCACTTATTTTCATTCGCTCATTAAATAATCCAACTTTGTCAAGCGCAGCTTTACTTAATGCGGCATTAGCAATATTGCCCGCAATAGAACCCGTAAAAAACGCGATCCTTGCATGTAATTCCGGCGAAACAATGGATGGCGTATCATCCTCCTGCCGGATATGTAAGTTATTGCCGGAGAAATCGATGTAATCCCTCCCGGTATAGCTAAACCCGATCTGGGGATACGACTCGTGAAATGCGACAACTTCTTTTATACAGACTGGATAAAGGACGTCATCCTGCGACCAAAGCTTAATGACAGGACTATTGCTTTTTTTTATTAAAAAGTTGAGGTTGTAGAACAAACCACGATTCTTGTCGTTCCGGAAAAGACAGATCCTATCGTCTTGTAAAGATTGAAGGTATTCCCAACTTCCATCAGTAGAACAATCATCAACAACAAGGAATTCAAAATCAGTAAAAAGTTGCTTTAAAATTGACTGCACAGACAGATCTAAATATTTCATCCCATTATAAACAGGCAATATGATGGAAATGGAAGGCATATCAATTTAATGTAGCGATGATCAAATTATATGGTTCAGTTAAAAGTATTAAACATATTAAATACAAAATTTTAATTCGGCCGTGATTGTTCCATTGCGGTCCCGATAGCCTCAATGATGTGCTTAAAAGTGAACGACTGAATTTTTATCCGGGAATTTATTCCCATACTTTACAGTTTTACTTTATTTTCAAAAGATTGTTTCTACACTGCTAATAGTACAATGTAGTTTATAGTTTCTGTTATGAGCCCGTTCATACCAGGGTCAATAAGGTCTGCCGCACCACCGGTTTTATCTGTTGCCACCACTGCCCCGCTTTACAGCCATAGCTTCATTTAAGGCAAGCCCCACGTTTCACCCGGCCCCGAGGAAGGCAGTATAAAAAGATCCGCCATCCTGTAAACCGCTGGCATCTCCTGCTGGTTTTTAAATCCCATCACAATCACGCGGTCATCGGCACGGGCAGCAGTTTGTATAGTACCAAGCAAATGTCCCGATCCCACATATAGGACCTTTAAACGTTTATCAGGGATCTTTTCTAACAACCGGATCAAAAAAAGCGGGTCCTTTTTCTTTTCCAGTTTACCTGCAAATAGTAACACCAGGTCCTCCATTTTTATACCAACACTATTTTTAAGACTAACTGCTACCTGTTGGTAGGTTGCATCGGGTTCGGCAAAGCGGTCATTATCTATCGCGTGAGGGGCATAGACCAATTGGGCAGGCTTTAACCCATGGGCCAGGAAATATTCTTTATTTTTTAAACCAACATACAATGCAAAATCAATGTGGCTATAAACCCATTTTAAAGATACCCGCCTGAATAATTTTCTTAGCGAATAGCCTTTGGCTTCGTCTAATAAAGTGGAATCTCCCCGAAAAAGAATGGTCTTCCGGCCTTTAAAATACCTTAATACTTTTAGGTGACTCTTAAAGCTCCACCCATACACCAATATAGCATCCGCCTCAAAAAATTCTATCTCTTTTATCAGCGACGGGTTATCGATCCCGGCAAAATGATGCGAACCGGGATTTTTTGAGACATTCTCCATAAACTTGTATGGATACCCCTGGAGCAATGCGATATCCCATTTACGGGTTTCGCCAAAGCCGGGATCAAAAACCATTTCAACTGATTGTCCCCAGGTATAAAAAACCTGTAAAACAATTGTATTACTTTCTGCCAGTGCTTTAAAAAGTGGGGCATTGTATTGAATCGGATGGGAGGTTATAACCGCTAGCTTTTTCAATATCAATCTTTACGATGCTGGACTAAGATTAAAAACCCCTCCCCACCCTGCATTATTGAATAACGGCATGGCTAACGGATTAGGTTCTCTTATGAATTTCTGAATTTGTTGGAGGGATACTTCAGGGGATGAGGATATCTTTAGAGACCCTGCCGGCCTTTGTGAGAGGGTAATTGGGATTTTACCAATTGAACCCTTATATATTTCGGTAATGGTAACAAGAGGCCTGCCCATGAGCACGATACACTGGCCATTTAATATTAATCTGAGCAGATGAAGATTTATTCAACCTGTTCAAATAAAAGGTGCTCCCTACCCACTGCAAAAAGATTATAGGCATTTAATACATTGATTGAATCCGAAAAGATTTTTCCTTTGCTATCAATTGAAAAAACTTTAAATCCTACGGAAGCAAACAGTTCCAGCAAGCCGGAGGGTGATGAATTTTCAAATAACACGATAAGCCCGGGGTTATTTTGTAAGGTCTTTATACAACCGTTTAATACTTTTAATTCATGGCCTTCAGTATCTATCTTAAGAAAAGTAATTGTTCCGTTGTTATTCTTCTCCGATAAAAATCTATCAATAGTAACAGCAGGTACCTCCGTAGCACCGGCTATGTTTTTATCATTTGGATCAACCAGGTAGTTAATCCCCGAAAAAGTGCCCTCTACCTTTAGAACCTGGTGCTCATTGGTATCCGAAACGGCAGTATTAACCGGTATGAATTTTTCTATTAAATCATTTATAAACAGGTTATTCCTAAGCGCTTTAAAATTATCTTTCGCCGGCTCGAAGCAATAACCGCCGGTAAATAATTCGTTTAATAGGAGGGTATACAAGCCCATATGTGCACCAATATCCACCATTAATCCTTCCCTCAAAATATTTTTTCTTAGAAAATAAATGTACTCAGCTTCGTATGTCTTTACATAAATATTTCCTGTACTATTTGTTGAATTGACCTCTAAAATAAATTTTGCGCCGTTATCTAAATTAGAAATTACAGGCAGTCCAACCATTCGTTTATAGCATTGCCATAAAACAGCCAAAGTAACCCTGTATATTTTTTGACCCTTATTAGAGGGGCTTTGGAAAATATACTTTGAAATATTTTTAACCGAATTTATAAACTCCATTTACTGCCTTTGGTTTATTGAATTATTTGCTGTAAAACAAGTTCTCTTTTTTCGAGCATTCTTACCAGGTTATCAGACGAATCATTATCCGCAATGTTCAAGGTAATTTCTTCGTAAAGAGATGAGTCACTATGCATTTTAATAAATGGTTGCCAGTCGTTCGACGGCCTGATGACGATAGCCTCTGATAGAAAAGCAGCCCAGTAACTAAAAGTGCTGCTCCTTGAAAGAAGCATTATTTTACTTTTACTTAAAAGAAGGATATCCACGATATCCGGCTTTTCCTCAGTGATATAGATATGAGGCAGTTCTAAAAGTGCTGATAATTCATTGGGTTGCGCGTCGGTAAAAATAGTTACCGGCACGGTAGCACCTGATACCCGGCGTATCGAATTAATCCCTTGTATAAAAAATTCTATTGGGGTTGTTTGACTGCCCAATTTAAAATCGCCTCTCCTGATATGTATGCCTATTACCGGTGGCTGATACGCCGATAATTGTTTTTGTATCCTTGCTGTTAACATGGCATTAATACCTGCCACAACTATTTGCCGGTGATCTCTTAAAACACCAAACAGGTCTTCGTTTACTGAGGGTTTGCTGAAGCGGTAAATTTCATTATCATTCTCCTTAGACAGCTCAATTATCTCAATTTTGGGTTCGTCTTCCACCTTCCCAAAAATGCAATTTAATTTAATGGCCAATTGTTTCCACAAGGGTGTTTCGATAAAATAGCCAAAATACATCCGGGATTTGCGTTCCCGGCGAATTAAAGCCCCGTAGTGTAAGCCCCACCAGGAAGATGTTATGTAAGGCAGGTTATTTATCCGGGCGAAGACATATCCCCTGGCCCATACCAACAACATATTACCCAGGCCGGTTTTTGGAAAACTGATATATACTTTTGCCACTTTATTTTTTAAACTCATTTATTGCCCCTGCGACATTAGAATTATCATGGCCCGGTTATATGTTCGCTATGTTGTGTTAATTCAACGAATTCACAACTTTTCGTTTTCAAGAGAATTAATTTTAACAGCTCTAAATAAAAGCTGGTATCCAAAAAGCCCCTTGGAAATTTTAATAATAAATGAGTATATATAATTTATTACCCGCGGGCTTAATAGTTTAATCAAAACACTATTTAGCGGTATTTTACCGGTAACTGTTGCCAGGTTAATTTCATAATTATAATCTTGTAATAATTGCCGGGCTGTTTCAAAAGTATACCACCGGAAATGGGTATAATCCCAAATTCCCGCATCTTTATAATTAAAATTACCCTTCATCAATAACCATCTTGATTTATAATGCATAATATTTGGCAGGGCAACAATCAGGCAGCCATTCTTTTTAAGAACCCGGTGTATATCCTTCATTAACTGCTCAGGGTAACAAATATGCTCAAGCACATGCGAGCAAATAACAGCATCGTAAATTGAATTTTCCGTTATTGGTAATCCATATTCTATGTCATGTACATAAACTTCCCTCATAACTGCCATTGCTATCGCCTTTTCATTCTCCGAAATGGTAATACCATCTACGATACAATTCCTTTTTATCAACAGCCTTGCATTAGAGCCATCGCCACAACCAATATCAAGAATGTATTTGGCGCCTTGTGGTACAAGATTTAAAACATTAATATTGCCGGTATTGGAATATATTTTTTGTTTACTTTCTTTCATTCCTACCGCAATTGCAAATAAATGTTTTATGAACCCAACAAAAGATCATACAATTTTTTTCAATAAATCGGCAAGTTGCCCGGTTACCTGTTTAGCAGAATACCGTTCAAATGACTGGTGGCTGATCTGTGCCGGATTGAAATCTTTTACAAAATCGAAAAATCTTTTGAATACAGGTACAAACTGATTCCGGACACTATTAAGTCCGGCTTCCCCGTCAAATGGCAAAATTACCCCTGCGTTGGAATCTTCAAGCACTTTTATAGCAGTACTTTGCTTGTGCAATACAGCTAAAATCGGTTTGCCTGATAATAGGCCCTGGTAGATTTTAGAGGGGGTATAATGAGGCTCCGTACTTCCCAAAATAAACAAAGCGTCAGCGCTTTTTAAATGTATCAATACATCAAGATATGGTATACGTTTAGGATATTCGAAAACAACGGTTTGCCATAAGTTGTACTTTTCGGCTATGGGTTTTATATTGAAGGAAAGCGGATCATTGGCCAATTTACCTGTGCCGATAAAATGAAATTCAACGTTGTCAAAAGAAATCAAATCATCCTGGATGGCGTTAAATATTTTTTCCAATACGTCATACGCTTTCGGCAACATAGCTCCTGCATAGACCAACTGCATTTTATCTTTTTTCTTTTCAAAGAGATAAGGTTTTAACCCGAGCGTATCGATCATTAAATGGTCCCGTGCGTCTGCGCCATACGGCATCGCACCAAATACAGCAGTCCTTAATAAATGAGGATTTCGTTCAATCACTCCTTTATAGTAACCCGCTGCAACCCCGGTAATCAATGAGGCTTTTTTTACCGCAATAGGCTCTAAAAACAAGGCTATTTGGGTACTAAACCAGTGTCGGGAAAAGAATTTTTCGCTACCGGGAAAGCGATGAACCCATGGATCAATGTAATCAATACCATATTTTACACCAGTAATTTTATTCAACCACCTTCCTAACAAGGCACCATAAAAGGAAGGTATAGTGATATATAAAAAATCAATTTTCCCGTCCCGTATCAATTGTTTTGCTTTTTTATACAATTGAAAATAAGCGCGTAATCCAATATCCCCGATCAACCGTGGTTTTGTTATCCCGAATGCTTTCACTTTTTCAATACGCAAACCTATTGGCAACAGTTTAACCAAATGCTCATCCAATGCTTCTTCATAATAATTTTCATGTACTGTCAATATTACCGGTTCCCAACCGACGGAGGGTAGGTGCTGTGCAAATAATCGTGCCCTGTGTACAGCTGCCAGGTTAGATGGCGGGAAATGGGGAGATATTATTAGAATTTTTTTAATGAGAGTTGATTAATTATAACTTTAATGATCACTAATGCGGAAGAGTTAATAAATATCCAGGCAATTTACTAAAGTGAAGGTGTTTGATTTTCTGTGAATAATTGCGGAATCACTAAATTATAGTATCAGAGACCGGATACAGTTCGTTTAACATATTGGTCAATTGTTTGGATTCATTTTCCCAATTTCTGTTTTCAAAATTCCTGTACCTGGTTTCCTGATTATCCCTGATTAAACTTAGATCGTGAATAATACCATCCAAAGCCTCAGCAACGGTATTTTTTTTATAGTCGAAACATTTTCCATGCCCCGGGAATTCTTTCAAAAACGCATCCTGGGCAGTAGTGCTGGTTGCCAATACATACAGGCCGGATTGTAAATAAGCAATGAGTTTATTGGTTAGCGCCAGATCGCGGTTGCTGTCTAATGGAATATCAAGGGCTAATCCTACATCGAACAGGTGAAGGAAATGATGCAGCTCGTGTTGTTTCATCGGCGCATGTATAATAACATTACTGATACCTTTCAAACTGTTATTAAAAAAATCCATATCCAGGTTTCCTACCAGGTGTAATGTGACAATTGCCGGCCGGAGTTTTATAAAAGGCAGGATGAGTTCGAGGCCCCTGCCGGAATTTATATTCTGAGAAAACCAAACCAACTTTACTGGCCCATCCTTGTCCCTAACCGGCCTTATAAAATCAGACCCGGGAAAGTAATTTATTATTGATAGCCAATTTACTTTCGGCATTTTTGTATCAATCGCTACCTGTTCCAGTATAAGCGGTGCCGCAAAGGATACGTAATTCATTGTATGAATTGACGCAGCTATCAGTTTTTTATTAAGCGATTGAAGGTGTTTATTATTCCCCTCGCCGGGATGATAATCTTCCATATCAAACCCCACTTTAGATCCAAACTTTTTTGCCGCATGTAAAACCGGCCAGATTGCGCCGGGATAGTGCCCAATCACCCAATCAGGCCCGGATACTTTATTGATTGCAGTCACCAGCAAGTAGCTTCGGCGCGATACTGCCAGCGATAACGCAGGAAGAGGCAATGCAAAGAACTTTCCCGCGAAGCGAAGTAAAGATTCTGCTGTTACAGATAAAAACCATGAAATAAAAGGCGACCGTCCTGCGGGGATCGATATAATGGTTACGTTCCGGGTTTTATAACCTGCAACCAATTCCAGGTTAATGGCATAACTCCAGTTTTTAAATTCGAAACATATAACAGTTACCCGGTGCCTTAGTTGGATAAACAATTCAAGTTCTTTAACGAGCCTTGGATTGGTTGCGAGGTTGTGTGTAGTAACAAGTAATATCTCCAAGAAAAAAAGTTTATACTGTTACCCTGGCTATGACTGAACGAGCTGTGTATACGATGCCAATACCAGTTGATAATTCTGAGTTTGTGAAAGGGGCACCTCCTTTAGTCCTGAATATTTAAATTGCTGGATCATTTCCAATAACCGGGCAACATTTCCCGGTTCGAATACACCGGTTTTTTTGTCGTATATGCCGGCCAGTTCTCTACAGCCTCCAATATCCGAAGCAATCACATCACAACCGGCTGAAATGGATTCATGAAAAACGAGCGGTCCTATTTCCTCGCATTCTGAAGGAATAATTACACAATGAGCTTCTTTCATAATCAATGACAATTCCTCCTGTGATTTGGCCCCCAACCAGGTAATATCATTTCTGACTGATGCTTGCTGTATACAGTCTGTGATTTGTTCATCATCCGTCTGCTGTTCGCCGATAATCCATAAGTTTCTGTCTTTAGAATCAGGTAAATTGCACCAGGCTTTGAGAAGTGTACCAAATCCTTTTGCCCTGTCAAAACGGGCCGCATAAATAAAAATAGTGCAAGACGATAATAATCTCTTCAACGAGGCCTGGTCTCCATCCTCAAAAAAGAAACGGTTAACACCATGTTTTAATAAAAATATTTTTTTCTCCTCCACACCATTTAATAAAAGGATCGATTTTATTTGTTGAGAGAATACATGCCAGAGCGATACTTCCTTATTGAATAAATCAAAAGATCTTATAAATTGTTTTACGAGGTATTTGATCCTTAGCGCAGTAGGAAGTTTTTCAGAAGAAGGCATTGGCATAAATGCGGAAATGACCTTAGCTATGCCTAAAGGCCACTGTTGTTTGCTACTGATAAAACAGGCAGTACAAATGTTGATTGCAGGCTTCACCTCGCAGCCGTGCATTGTATTGGCAAATAGTAAGGTTCCCTTTGAACAGGAGACAGGAAGATGGTAAGAAGCTACTATTTTAACCCGGGAAGAATTCAATTTAACAGCTTTGATCAACGCTTCTCCAACAGACGATGTATTAGCATGAATATGTAACAGGTCCCATTCTTCAATGGCCATTTTTTCTAACACAGCATACCACGACTGAACCCACTCCTTTCGAAACTTTCTATAAATCTCTTTCTTTGTTTCATCCTTCGTTACCACACCAATCACGCTCACTTCATTATGTTCATACTGAATGGTCGTTAACTGGTCGTCTTCATAAAACAGTGTGATCACCATAGGCTGCAGGTGGCATCCCTGCTATAATTGCAACAAAATGACCCTGTTCCTTCAAAAAGGATACAAGCCCGGAAATATAAACTTCGGTACCACCCCAGTTATAGGGATAGTAGCTATATGTAGCAATGAGGACCTTCAATTTTGATGAGCCATTTTTAATGCTTGCCTGCAATGATCATTTAAAATAACCCGCCAATAAATCTGATAACCCGAAACCGGTTTCACTCATAACCTGTTTCACAGATCTTATATCTTTTGTTTCCAATAAATACCTTGTAAGATTAAGCGCATGACGTTTTTTCAATTTTTTATATAAATACCGGATCTCATTTTTTGTTAAGGGCAATTGTACCCTTTCCATCAGCTCTTTAAAATACAGGTAACCAAATTTTAAATAGCCGACCCTGTTATTTTTTTCCTGCCCCTCATGTTCACGGTAATAAACAAACATCCGCTGGAGCAAGACGATAGGGAATGATGATGCCATCCTGATATTAAAAAATGAATCGGATGCTACACCAAAACGGGTATCAAATCCGTTCATTTCTATGAACCTGTCGCGTCTTATAATTGTTCCGGTTGGCCCAATAGACAGGTATTGGCGCTTAAAAAAATGATCCCTGACAATTTTCGCTGAATCAATACAAACTGAATCGTCCACCCCCATATCATACAATACAACTAATCCGAGGGCGGCTTCCGGGTGCTGCTCCATTTGTTCTACACAATAGCCAAGTCCGTAATCATATATTTTATCATCCGAATCCAGGTATTTCAGGTACTTACCTTTAGCATAGCCAGCAGCCTTATTTCTATTAAAATAATCTCCCAGGTTTCTCTCATTAATATATAACCTGATCCGGTTATCCCGTTCTTTATAAGATTGAACTATTCCGATTGTTTTATCTGTTGAACCATCATCCACGATTATCAATTCAAAATTGGTATACGCGGAAGCCAGCACGCTTTCGATAGCTTCGGCTATATAAAGTTCACGGTTGTACGCGGTCATTAACACACTAACAAGCGGGGAATTTATATTTGATGCTTCACTCATTCACGATTACTTTTTCATCGGCATAAAAGCCCTTAAAAATAACAGGTAAGATTCCCCTGAATCCTTTATTGTCCGTAACGATTTTCGGAGCCCGTACCACTTAAGCAAACGTTGATATACCCGTCGCCCAAGTAATATCCTGTAGTTGTACAATATCTTTTTTCTTTCCGCTGGCGAAAAGGGATTGGCTGGGTTACTGATAAATTGTTTGTGCAGGTTGTAGTTCAAACTGTAATAAGATAATTTACCAACATCGTTCTCCTGTCCTTCATGGGTCCGCAACCACATCAATTTGGGTTTAAAAACCACCACCGGAAAATGCAGGCAGAAGTTAAGCCAGGCTTCGTAATCGCTAATAAAGCGCTTCCCGCTAAAACCACCTATTTTATGGAAGGCGGCCGTTTTAATTATGGTAGTACTGGGGCCCGCTAATAATAAACCTCCATGTAAAAAGTGTTTTCTCAATGCTTGTTCCCCTGTATAAAGTTTAGGCAAGGATTCCGGTTGATGGATACCAGGATCGCTGAACCCGAAGGCCGCTTCCGGAAACTGCTCCATCGCGCTGGTCATTGCTTCCAGGCTATCGGGAAATATTACGTCGTCAGAGTCCACGTATTTAATATATTCTCCTTTCGCGATCGAAGCTGCCCTGTTGCGGTTAGGGTAATCACCTAAATTTTTTTCGTTGATGACTACCCTTACCCTTGTATCTGCTGCCTCATACGACCGGGCAATTGAAACCGTATTATCAATGGAACAATCATCCACGATGATCAATTCAAAATTTCTGTAAGTAGAAGATAGCACGCTTTCTATTGCTTCCGCAATACAGGTTTCCCTGTTATAAGCGGTCATTAGTACACTAATTAAAGGATTATAGCCCGGCAATCGTCAGAAATTTATGGCTTAACAGGTGTGGTAAGCTGGTTCACAAACCAAATATTATTTTCAGGAATACCCTGCTTCTCCGTATTTAATATATCACCATTAACAGTGAAACTTTTAAATCCGTTTTTCTCAAAAAAATCCAGCAGTTCCGCAAAACCGACTTTGCAAAGGTGGTTAAATTCAAGTATGATATTCCTTATGATGCACTTATCGAAAGGAAAGTTTTCAAGTATGTCAAACTCGTTCCCCTCCACGTCGATCTTTAAGAGATCAATGGGCAAATCACCATGCCCTTTGTAAAGAAAATCCAATGGACAACTTAATACCGAAAGAGCTCCCGGTGAAGTTGCACCAGTGATAGTAGTTCCCATATTATCAGCTGCCGGTTGCTGCAGGGATAGGACCTGAAATTTTTGAGATACAGCCATATTGTAAACCGCTACCCTTTCCTGGAGATTATTCAGCGCGATATTATTTAATAACCAGCCGATTATTTTGTAGTTGGGATCAATTGCCACTACTTTAATGTTTTTATTATCATTTGCAGCAAGACAGGTAAAAAGGCCGAAGTTTGCGCCAATATCAATGAAAATTCCGCCCTCATTTAGAATTTTTTTTGCAAGCGAGATTGATCCTTCTTCGTAAACTCCTTCTTTGAGTAAGATCCTGGTGATCCAGTCGTTGGGATCGAGTCGAAACATCGTGCCTTCCAAATTATCCAGGTAAATTCCGTGGGAGAAAAAAAAACGGCCAATCAAATTCTGTATACGGACTTTGCCCGGATGGTCAAAAGCCAATAAATATCGCTTGAATAATTTGCCACCAAAGGAAACCGGCGAGAACATACAATTAAATCAATTTTTGAGGTTTCAATACTGCGTACCGCTTATTCAACGGTATGAAGTTTGAAAGAAAAATAAATAGTTGCGGTTAAAAGACTGAAACCTTGTACGGCGTGCAGGGCCTCACCCGAAACCCTTGTAAAAATCAAAGGGCTATAACCCTTAATGCTGAAAGGTTTTAGCAAATGATAGCGATTGTTAGCGACCAAAAGTGTTAATAAATATTTATATAAAGGGGATTATCGTATTATATGTGTCAAAGCATTGATCTGATTGGTTCCGATGGAAATTTATTTTCAGGTACCTGAGCAATCAATTTCTTTTAAATGTATTTCTGACAGTATAAGTTAGCCTGTTCCCCAACCAGGGCTGGTCTAACCTGTCCCATATATTTTAACCGCCGGTTTTTTTACGGCTTGTTTTTCCGCTGTCGCAATAAACCTTTCTTCAAATTTTCTGGTGTTTATCCAGGGATCAAACATGGCGTTAGCAGTTTGGATGCAATTATCAGAAAGATGTTGTAATAATTTTCTGTCGGCACTTAAATTTTGAATGCAGTCGGCATATGCTACTGCTGCCCCGGGCTCGAAATAATAGCCCGTACTTCCCGGTTTTATCAATTCATCAGCACCTCCATTCCAGTCGGTTACCAGGGGGACCACCCCGGCTTTCATTGCTTCTACCAATGATACCGGCAACCCTTCGGCCAGTGAGGGCAATAAAAAAATATGCTGGCCAGGCAACCTCCGTATTATATTTTCATTTGACAGTAAGCCAGTAAAATCGACCGGGGTTTTGAAATCGGTGGGCCATTGTGCAAAAAACTCTTCGGTTGTCATGCCACCGCCCGCTATTGTAAAATAATATTTACCCGGTTTACGGCTTAATTGTTCAGCTATATTTAAGACAGTAGAGAATTGTTTATTGTGGTCATTTAAGTTAGCGGTATAATAAATAATCTGCAGCGGGCCCTCTCCTTTTGCAGTGGATACCACAGGGGGAACCGGAAAATTATAACAAAAGATACCGGCGTTCCTTTGTGGCAAAATGCTGGTTAAAGAATCAAATATTTTCCGGCTGATACAAATATAGGCATCAACGGAGCTGGTGTGCTTTGCAGCAAGTTGATAATAATAATCATAATTGCCGTGTACGATTTGTATCACAGGATTTTGCAATCCAAGATTACTCATCATGCCAAGTTCGAGCCAGTCGTGCGCAATAACCAAGACCTTTTCATCCGGCAATAATTTTGCTAACTGCCGGCAGGTATGATAAAAATTATTGTTGGCTGAGTAATACAATAACTGCTGGGAAACGGCACCTTCAACAGGTTCGATTTCATAATCCGGGTTAACTGAATCATTGATGGCATAAATGATATGGTTTTCTATACTGCTGTTTGTAGAAAACCGAAGCAGGTTTTTTATAACTGATAAAACTCCGCCACCGGAACCGTTGTGAAAATGAAATACTTTAATTTTATTCATCCGGTATTCACCACACTTTTATAAAAATAAATGTACTGTTCTTTCAATTGGTGATTATTGTATTTTGTGGTGATGCTATTCCTTGCATTTTCAGAAATAGTGTACCTCAATTCATTGTCGAGAATCAATAGTCTTATCCCTTCAGCTATTGCAGTGATATTTTCGGCATCTACCAGTACACCTGTCTCCCTGTGTTGCAACATCTCTGCCATGCCTGTTTTGCTGCTGGCAATCACGGCCTTACCCCCGGCCATAGCTTCTGCGCAGGTATAAGAAAAACTTTCAAAAAGGCTGGGCAGCAAAATTATTTCCGCATCC
>JBBJMD010000224.1:0-5821 GCA_037719925.1 Ferruginibacter sp. | reverse complement strand
AGGATGGAAAAATCACTTTCATCCCTCACGATGGTATTGGTCAATTTTCCCAATCCGTCAATTTCCATTTCTACCACATCCCCTTCCTGCAACCATTGCTCCGGATAGCCCGGATCATTGAACTTCCCCGTGCCATTCAATTCTAAAAAGCACCCGGTGCCGACTGTTCCGCTTCCGATAATGTCCCCCGGATACAAATGAACACCGTAACTGCAACGTTCAATTATTTCCGCAAAGGTCCAGTCCATATCACCCAGGTTCCCTTCGCTGACGAGTATGTTATTAACCCGGCATTTCATTCCCAGGTTCCAGCTTTTGCCTGTATGGTTTTCTTTGCAGGGCGCTTCATATTGTTCCAGTTCGTCGGGTGTAACAAGCATTGGGCCTATTATTGTAGCAAAATCCTTTCCTTTTGCCGGGCCCAGGTTTAATAACATTTCTTCCAACTGCAGGCGCCTGGCGCTAATGTCATTCATGATCATTAACCCGCCAATATACGTATCCGCTTCTGCCGCAGGTATATTGCGGCCATTACTGCAAATAACTATTGCGGCCTCCAGTTCAAAATCCAGGTTTTCAAAATGATCCGGCATACATACAATATCTCCCGGCCCTTGTATGCTATTATGATTGGTAAGATAGAAAGCAGGGTATTGATCAAATTCGGGGATCATAGGCACATTCCTGTTACGCCTTGCAGCCGCTACGTGTTGCCGGAATGCATAGCCATCCCTGCAACTGCTTGGATGAGGTACCGGTGCCAACACGGCGGCATTTATAAACGGTGTCGCTAAAGTGCTTCTGACCATTCCCTCTTTAATTTTTTGTTCAGCAGCCCGGGCAAGTGGAAATACATCTTCCCAATAATTTAAAAACATCGCCATGCTGATGGGCAGGTCGGGGTGCAAATTATCAGTATTGTATAAATTGCCATCTATGTACAAGGCTAACTGTTCTTCTTCGTTCTTTAAATAGGTAACTAATTTCATAAGTATTTTTATTGACACTAAAATCAGTGATAAATATAGGGGAAGTTTATTGGTAAAACTGCACGGCGTAAGGAAGTTACGTGGAACCAGTGTATCCGGTCATTACCACTTCTCTTCGCCGGTAATATCATCTGCCTGTTGTTTGAATTGTTTCCGCGTTTTTATTTTTTGTAATTGCCTTTCAATAATGAGCCCGGCAATAATTCTACCCGCATCTTCCCCGGGATATTGTTGGAGCAGTTGTTTTAGTTTCGATTCATTTACATCTATCCGGTAAAGGAGGATGATCAATCTTTGAAAATCATTTTGTATGAGTTGATTAATAAAAGTGCTTAATTGAATGGTCAGTTCATCCAGGGAGATTTCATCTGGCAAGGCACCCGAAATGTTTTTGTTGATCTCCTGTACCAGTTCCTTATTTTTCATCGAGATTTTACTCTTTAATGAGTGGCTTTAATAATGTTCCATCACCCCCAGGCCAAATAAGGCAAAGTCATATTTTACAGGATCCTGGTTATCGAACCTGCGCAGACAGGCAGTAAGCTCCATTGCAGATTGCCAGTCATTTTGATGACGGGTTAAGAGGTTTAGTTTTTTAGCAACCCTCGACACATGCACATCCACGGGGCAGATCAACTGTGAACCGGAAATATTTTTCCATAATCCAAAATCAACGCCCTTTTTGTCATCCCTTACCATCCACCTTAAAAACATATTCAGTCTTTTACAGGCTGATTTTTTAGAAGGAGTAGCGATGTGTTTGCGACAATGCTTTTCTTCTCTTGCGTGGTCATCAAAATTAAATACGTACTTATGAAAGCCTACCAATGCGTTTTCCACTGTTTCGTCGCCGGGAAGCATCCATTGGGTGAAAGCTGTCTCGAGGCTTTGCTCACTTTTTTGCCCGAAATGGTATCTTAAAAATTCAAGAAGGTGGAACAGGTCCGTTTCATTGAATGTACGGTGAACAAATTTTTTAAAGGTGGAAAAACTGTGGCTTTCACTGTGCCAGTCAATATTCATGATAAAATCATATGGCGAATTATCCATCAGTCCTAATAGTTTATCGCAGGAGTTGATAATGCTTTTCCGGTTTCCCCAGGCGAGTATGGCCGCAAAAAAACCGGCGATTTCAATATCCTGTTGTTTTGTATAGCGGTGAGGAATGCCCACCGGATCGTCTTTGATAAAAGCCGGCTGGTTATATTGCTCCACCTTGGTATCCAGCCATTCTTTTAAACTCTTTTCGTCCATACATTTACCCGATTGCCTTTTTCAGATCGTCAATAAGATCACCTGCATCTTCTATCCCAACACTTAAACGAATGAGCCCGTCTGCCAGTCCGTTCTAATTCTTTCTTCCTGAATGCTGGCACGTCATGCTTGCAGGATGATTGATGAGTGATTCTACACCGCCCAGGCTTTCGGCCAATGCAAAAATGGTGGTAGATGATAAAATTTTATTTGCCGCTTCCATGCTGTCATCCTTCAACGTAAAACTTATCATTCCCCCAAAATCGCGCATTTGTTTTTTGGCCACTTCATAACTCGCATTGTCCTCAAAACCCGGCCAGTAAACCCTTGCAATTTTTTGATGGTTGCGCAAATATTTTGCGACGACGGCCCCATTTTCACAATGCCGCTGCATGCGGATGTGCAGGGTTTTGATCCCCCTGAGCACTAAAAAGCAATCCATCGGCCCTGGCACGGCACCACAACTTTTTTGAATAAAATACAGCTGGTCCTTTAGGGATGGGTCGTTCATGACGAGGGCGCCTTGTATCACATCACTATGCCCGCCTAAATATTTGGTTGCAGAATGCATCACAATATCCGCTCCCAGGTCGAGCGGGTTTTGCAGGTAGGGGGATGCGAAAGTATTATCTACACATAATAAAGCACCCGCTTTTTTTGAAATAGCAGCAACCGCGGCTATATCGGTAATATTCATCAGCGGATTGGTTGGTGTTTCGATCCATACCAGTTTTGTATGTGCTGTAACGGCATTTTGCACGTTTGTTATATTACCCGTATCAGTGTAAATGTATTCATGCCACCAAACACTTTCGTAAAAGGCGGTAAGTGCCGCCATATAAATCGTTGGAGGCAATCACTTCATCACCCGGGGACAACAATTTAATAACTGCATCGGTTGCCGCCACGCCGCTGCTAAAAGCTAGTCCATATTTTCCATTTTCAATAACGGCGAGCGCTTCTTCCAATGCCTTGCGCGTAGGATTCTGACTCCGCGCATACTCATAACCTTTATGCTGGCCTGGAGCCGATTGCACATAAGTTGATGTTTGATAAATCGGCGTCATAATCGCGCCCGTGGAAGGGTCAGGTTCGGCACCCGCGTGAATTATCCTGGTGGCTAATTTCAAGGGCGCATTTTCTCTTTCGGGCAAGGTTGATTCTTCTGTATTCATGAAGTTGTTTTGTAAGATTATCTGCAAAGTAAGGCCAAATTTTTTAATCGCGCCGGGCCGTACCCCGGGTTCTCAGGGCTATATTATCTGGGCGGCACAGAGGTACCGCCAGTCAAAATTATCTTTGTCGTGGGCATTAAGCGGCAATACTTTTTTATTGAGCACGCTGGTTTTTAAGATATGTTTGTTAACCAGTTTCCTTTTGGATTCCTGGATATAATCCTGCAATGTTTTATTAAGCATCCACTGCTGTTGTGGGGGTTCATAGCCGATCCTGTCTGCGCGCCAAACCGTTTGCTCGGGCAATCTTGTATTCATCGAATGGCGAAGCAGCCATTTTGTCCAGCCTTCATGTATCTTAAAATGCGCCGGCAGTGAAAAAAGAAATTCCACCAGTTCATGGTTTAAATAAGGGAGGCGGACCTCGGTGCCATGTGCCATGCTATTCCTGTCTGCAAAGCGGAGCAGTTCTGCAAGCCCCATGGTATATGTGTTGAAATAGAGGATATCATTTAATTTGGTGACAGTGGGCTTATGTATACCTTCCCACTCCCGTCCCCGCAACGAAATGATAAAATCGGGGTGGATATCTGTTTGCCGGATCGCCTTCATATATTCATTGCGTTCCAAATGAATGGAAGCATGCGACGGAAAGAAAGTTGCCAGGTAATTTTTGAGCCCCCACTGAAAGGGTATTTTCTTTTTTCGGAAAATATTTTTTTCTTTCAGCACGGCCGCAAATTTATTCCTGCTTAATAACTGCTGGAGATACCAATGGATATAATGGTTATAACCAGCCTGTGTTTCATCGGCGCCCTGTCCATCTAATAAAACTTTTACATTTTGTTGTTTGGCTAATTCAAAAACTTTATACTGGGCATAAATGCTTGAAGAGCCAAAGGGTTCTTCCTGGTGATAACAAAGTGCCTGGAAATCTTTTATGAGGCCAAGCGCAGTAGGGGTTGTGTGAAAATTTTGCAGGTTGAACTTTTTTACGACCAGCTGAATATGGGTAGATTCATCTTTTTTGAAACCCGGGAACACGGCCGAAAAGGTTTGCAGCCTCTTACTGTTTTTTTGCAACTGGTGTATGGTAGCAGCAATGGCAGAACTATCTAACCCACCGCTAAGGCTGGTACCCACCGTTACATCGCTGTAATCTTTTGCTCACTGATTTTGTAAAGAGGTCGGTAAATTTGGAGATCGCAGCTGTTGTGGAAATATGGATGCTTTTTTCCTTATCGATATCCCAGTAAGTCTGCACCTGGGCCCTGAAATGAGAAAAATTAATGTTTAAATAATGGGCCGGGGGAAGGGAATAAATATTTTCAAAGAAAGTCTGTTCTTTATCATTTGCATTTTGAACATGTCCCAGCGTGATATAATTCAGCAGCATTTTTTCATCCGTCTTTTTTTCGATGCCTCCGGTCCACAGGGCTTTCATTTCACTGCCAAAAACAAATTGCTCCTGGTCCTCATAATAATAAAAAGGTTTTTCACCGAAACGGTCCCTGGCCGCGAACAAATTTTTTTCCTTATCGTCCCATATCGCAAAGGAAAACATTCCGTCAAAATGCTGAAGGCAATCTTTGTTCCAGTAATCATAGGCGGCCAGGATGATTTCTGTATCGGACTGGGAACGAAAACGGTAACCTTTTTTGTACAGTTCTTCTTTTATTTCAATGTAATTATAGATCTCGCCATTATAGGTGATTGTATAGCGTTGACCGGTACTACCAGAAGGCGACACGCCGGGCAAGAGGGCCATTGGCTGCGCGCCGTTTTCTGACAAGTCGATGATGGCGAGCCTGCGATGGCCGAACCCGACATTTTTGTCCTCATTTATCCAACAGCCTTCCCCATCCGGGCCCCTGTGCGCAATTGAATTGATCATTTTAATGATTCGCTCTTTGCTGACCATCAAATTGTTCAATGAAATTATGCCTGCAATCCCACACATATTGTAAATATCCAAAAAAAACCCGGCTATGTGCCGGGTGTGTAAATAATATTGGTCTTAGAATTTTATTGGTAAACTCACTTTTAAATTATCCCAGGCAATAATTAAAGCTGCCCCCGTGGGGGTTTTGTCAAATGCCATTACAAAGGCATCCAGAACATCCGTGTTTTTCTGAACCTCGACATCTGTCCTTACTACGTCTTTATTTTCGTCGTATTTAAATGCACCCCAGGTGTCTGTTTCTTTATTAATGATAATTGTCCAGTTGTTAGGATTGGGTATGCAATACATCGTATACCTTCCTTTTTTTACCCTGGTAGATCCAATCTTTACAGGTATAAAAAATTCAATTTCGGTTGCTTCGTTTGCCCCAAGGCGCCAGACTTTGCCATATTCGAGCAACTCTCCAAAAATAGGACGGCTGTTTTTTTGGGGCCTGCTAA
>JBBJMD010000063.1:0-19082 GCA_037719925.1 Ferruginibacter sp. | reverse complement strand
GATCACGGTTCCGGATGGTAGTACGCTTGATTACATGTTTCTATTTAAAAAAAAATCAGGACCATTTAATATCAGCTTTTTTTATGCTGATATGAATGAAAATCCGGGTAAAAAGTTTTACCATAGCCTGCCAAACGCGAATGAAGTTATAAGGATAAACGCAAATCTTGATAGGGTGATGCCCACTAAAAGCATTCCGCTGTTAATATATTCAGCCCTATTTGTGTTCGGCTTCGGCATAATGGCAATTATATTATTT
Organism: Ferruginibacter sp.; assembly: GCA_037719925.1. GTDB lineage: Bacteria > Bacteroidota > Bacteroidia > Chitinophagales > Chitinophagaceae > Ferruginibacter. The sequence continues at coordinate 18,823 of JBBJMD010000063.1, read as the reverse complement.
ATTGTTAAGAAACCGAAAATAAAATCGTCATTCAAGCCAGTAAACAAGGCATCTTTATTTTTTGCCATTTCCGCCGCGCTCCTGATCATACTGGTAATTGTGCGGGCGGTTATTACGGGTGAAACAGTCAGATTTTTAATTGCTCCCTTTCACCATCTTCCTGTAATATTCAGAACGTCTTTACAGGATCTTTTATATACTTGTTTACTTACTATTGTCGCCGGTCTTTTGTTTTTATTGCTTCCAAAGAGACGTAGATTGATACTTTACGTATTTGGGGGCGTGTGCGCATTATCGATAGTGGCGGCGATGATCAATATTAAAATAATAGAAATGTTGGGCAGGCCATTTACATACCAATGGCTTTACTATTCTGATTTCCTAAGTAGCACGGACGCTTCCAGGGCCATCCGTGCAAATGTTGAAAAGCAATCGCTGGCAGCTTATTTTTTAATGATAACAGCTACGTTGCCGCTAATCTTTATTATTTACTATTTGCTACGAAATAAACCTGCTGTTGTGCCGGTCTTGTTGTTTGTATGCCTTGGCATAGGGTTTTTTGCAAAGGATGACCGCTCCATTAAATACGAACGGAAACAAAACCCGGTTATTTACTTTCTATCGTCTCTCCTGCGAGAGGATGGGGTAGCCAGGTTTGGTAAGAAAGATAAAATCCTTCAGCAACAATTTCTCTTAAAAAATAAAAATGTTGTGCAGCCCGTATATGGTTCTAAGTTTTCCAGGGAAAAAATAAAAAATGTCATCCTGTTCGTTTTAGAATCTACACCTGCAGAATATATTACACCCTACAATCGGAGTTTTGAGGCTACCCCCTTCCTGGACTCAATAAAAGCTTCCTCTGTATTATTCGATGCAATCTATGCCCATGCGCCTGCCACCAACAAATCGATGGTATCTCTCCTGTGCAGCGTTTATCCATACCTGTCATACAAATCGATTACTGCACAAAGGCCGGCGATCGGGTGGGCCTCTCTCTCGTCGGAACTAAGCAAAGACGGGTATAGAACTTCTTTTTTTAATTCCGGTGATAACCGTTTCCAGGGTGCGGAAAATTTTTTACAGCATAGGGGAATGGATGAAATACAGGATTTCAGGCAGAATACCTGCCAGGCAAAAATTTTTTCGGACAGCCGCTACCCGAATGAAAACCTGGAGGGTATTAACGATGCCTGCCTGCCTGTAAAGTTTTTTGACTGGATGAAAAATGACTTCACTACACCCTTCTTTTCAATGATGTGGACATACCAAACACATTATCCTTATTATTTGGCTGAAAGAAGGATCAATTTCCATTCAAACAATGAATCGCAGGAAAAATACCTGAATGCCCTGCATGATGCGGATAATACACTCCGGCTACTCGTGGAGGGCCTGGAAAAAAGAAACCTTTTAAAATCAACCCTGGTCGTTGTGGTAGGTGATCATGGTGAGGCCTTTGGAAGGCATGGCCAAACTTCTCATGCGGGAGGAATATATGAAGAAAACCTGCACATTCCTTTGATACTTATCAATCCTGAACTTTTCCAGGGAGAGCATATGCCCCAGGTAGGTGGCATTAGTGATGTAGCCCCCACCATCTTGTCCATCTTAAATAAGCGAATTCCGGATGAATGGCAGGGGGAGAACCTATTTAGTTTAAACCGCCGTAATAAAGTATATTTTTTTTCTCCATACTCCGATTACCTTTTTGGATGCAGGGAAGGAAATTATAAACTTCTTTACAATGCAACAACGAACGTATATTCCTTGTACGATCTTAAAACCGATCCTTTCGAATCTACTGACATTGCCAGCAAGCATCCACAATATGTGAAGGAGTTAAGTGCAGGTTTAAATGCATGGATTCAATATCAAACAGAATATGTCAACTCCTTTTTAAAATAGCAAAGGGGTTGAAATGTTAAATCCCTCTTGCATGATTTCCGGCAGCCAAACAGGTTTTAAATAGTGACCTGACAATCACCATGTGATGTGGTAAAAACTGCAAGTTACAGGCAGTGACTTGAGTTTTACAACCTTGGTCCTTTGCTTTACCCGATGTTCTTAAGGGATAGAGCTTATTTGGCAGGCGGATTTTTTAATAGCCCTGTAAAGTTTTGAAAAGTCGCCTTTGTTATGCTCCAGTCGGGTGTTTCAGCATCGCCCCATGCTTTGGGCGTATCGGCGTAATTGAAATAGCTGATCCCTTTTATTTCAGGATAATTATTGATGGTGGAAGCAGCCTCTGCCAGCCATTTCTTTTTATATCTTCCGGACCCTTCACTCCGAACTCCGTAATGAAGAGTGGTTGTGCAAACCGCACGCGGTGATATTTATTCAGGAAAATGGAGGTGAAGCTTTTTTGTTTGTTATAATCATTAATATTTTTATCGGGTAGCCCGTAAATGGCAATGCTAACAAAATCTACCACATCATCGCCTGGCCAAAATTCAACACTACCCCTGTCTCCTGCGGGCCCCCAAACCATTTTAACATTGCCTGCTTTATACTTTGGAAAGTTAACGAAATACCTGAATGCTTTAATATAGGTTACGGGGTCTTGTTGTTGCCAGGGATAGCGGTCTACCGGTATTTCCATCTCATGGCCCCATCTTAGGTAAACTGTTTGCCCTGCATTAGAAATGATTTGATATAATTTAGTCCATATCTCATCATATACACCATTTAAGGTGTTGATCAAAATGGATGTATCCTTTTCGGTTTTGCCGTCCTTCCATGCTTCCATCGTTACAATTATGTCGTGCTTCCTGGCCACCACCGCATCGAATTCTTGCTTAAATGATCCGTCCTTTACGGTGCCCATATTCGGAAACAGGTGCTCTGCCGTTACCTGGGGCTCATGCGCCAAAAGCAACATAGGATCATATACACCAATCTTCAAAGTGCTATCCCTCTCTTTCCCAGGTAGCATCCTCTCCGGCTCTAGGGGAATTACGGGGGTGCGGAAAACGGCCTTGTCCATGATCAGTTTACTATTTAGCTCACTTAACCATTGTTGCTGTATTGTTGCCCTGTTTACAGTTGCCGATCCTAATAGCAGAACCTGTTTGTTTATAAACCGCAGCCGGAACAGTTTGCGTCTTATCATCTCTGTTGTAGAAATATACGGCGGATAGGGATTTTTTGATAATTCAGGTGAAATGTTCATGTTTATGGAAACGAGATCGGCATATTCACTACCGGGCCAGTATTCTTCTGTGCCCGGGTAGCCTGCAGGGCCCCAAACGATTTTCACTGCAGGGGAATATTTCCTGCACATTAATGAAACATACCTGAATGACCGGATATAACCAGGGCCCGACTGATTTTGCCAGGGATATTTGAATTGAGGCAGTTCCATTTCAGCATTAAAACGTAAATAAACCGGTCCCGGATGGGAAGCAAGTAATTTGAACAGCGCAATCAATTTTTTATCATATACTCCCTTCAGAATAGTTTCCGTTACATTTTCATCTATTTTCTTTATGAGCCCCCTTGACCAGATTTGAAGATTCAAAAAGAGAGGCAATTTTTTTTGCGCCAGGGATTGTAACTTCTCTTTAGGCAGGGAGCTTTCTGCATTATTTACCCAACTTAGAGTATAGTGCAGTATGGAGTCGGTGTTACGGATAATAGTATTGGTGCTCGTGTCATACGTAGCCAATATTTGCTGTGGCCAGGCGGGTTTCAACGTATCCGGCCTATAAGACCTGTGAACCTTCAATATTACATAAGCGGATATAATAACGCCCAGGGTTGCTAAGAATAAAATCAGGATTTTTTTAAGCATAGTATACAAAACCTTTGATTTAACGGTATTTTTCTGGTTAAGATACGCTTTCTGTTCCTTCATTCGGATCAATCCAGGTGACACAACGTTTTTATCTCCATAAAATTATAAAAAGCTTACAATTTACTCAATGAATTATATTTATTATTGATTAATTGGTTCATGTGCTAAAAAATGGAAGGCAATAAAATTTTTTATAGATAATTCCGTTACTAATAACGACATATGGATAGTTCACCATTAGTGGTTTTAATTATTGTACCTTGAAAAAATGAAACTAAATTCTAGGTGGGCAGTCTCATGGCTCGTCAGGCTTACCCTGATCTTTTCCATCACTGTTTTAATTACCATACTTTTTTTTTATATCCCCAGGGGAGGAAAAAAATACGGTTCAGTTAGAACCAACGCCAGCGTAAGTATCATGCAGGTAAATGGCCAGTATAATTTCTTTAAGGATGGAAAGCCTTTCCAGGTAAAAGGTGGTGCTGGATTTACTTATATAAAAGAACTTGCCGGATGCGGCGGCAATACCATTACCTGTTGGGATACATCAAAATTAGATATCACGTTAAAGGAAGCCGCAAAATATAATGTAAGCGTTATCATTGGATTAGATATACCCGGAGGCGAAAACACTTCTTATTATGAAAACAAAAAGAATATTACGGCATTATATCAGGCTTATACCCTGATTGTTTCCCGGTATAAAGATCATCCTTCACTATTGGCCTGGTCTCTCGGCAATGAATTAAATTTTCCTTTTTCATTAACGGCTACCCCGTTTTATAAAACTTATAATAGGTTATTAAATATGATACAAACCAAAGATTTCAATCATCCTGTATCAACTTGTGTTATCAATATACCCAAAAGAATTATCATGAATCTACAGTGGAGGGTACCTGCACTGGATTTTTTATGCGTTAATACTTATAACGGTATTAAAACCTTACAGAAGGATCTTAATGCTATGATGTGGGTTTGGAAGGGTCCCTACCTGGTATCGGAATGGGCGCCAAATGGGGGGTGGGAAGCAGAAGCGACAAGCTGGGCGGCGCCAATAGAAAATACAAGTACCAAAAAAGCAGAACAGTATTACGAGTTATTTACTAAATATATGCCCCTGGATGATCCGAGGTTTTTGGGCTCCCTGGCTTTTTGCTGGGGAAGCCGCCAGGAATATACGTATACCTGGTACAGCATCTTTGGTGAAGACGGGTGCCCTACCGAAATAAAAGAAACATTAAATGATTGCTGGAAAGATACCCTGACAAAACATATCGCCCCTAAACTCAGGTATATGCTGCTGGACAGTTTAGGATCGAACGATAATATTATCCTGAAAGCTGGTTCCATACATAATTTGTCTGTTTTGCTGGAGCCGGCAGAATCAGCAAGTGATTTGCAATACAAATGGGAAATCTTAAAAGAAGGATGGCAAACATGGGGGCAAACTTGGAATTATTTTAAAAAGCCGCAGGTAGAACCCGGGTTAATCAAAGACAGTAGCCTGCAAATAACCAATTTTGTAGCACCTGTAAAAGAAGGGCCTTACCGCGTTTTTGTAACCGTGTATAATTCCAAAGGGCACACTGCTACCGCTAACACCCCGATTTACGTTGTTAAATGATGAACGTTACGCCAACAAAAATACAGCCACCTTCTGCAAGGGAAAAAGCTGTACTCCGCTTAATGATCTTTATAGGGCTTTCATCTTTGGGCTTTTTTTTATACACCATGCTACAAAAAGATAATATCAGTTATTATCCTTTGTACGTAATGCTGCTGGTAACGATGGTGTATTATTGCCTTAAATACCTGCATGAATGGTACCATTATTTTTCTATCTCTTCAGATAAAACACCAGCCACCGGTAAAGCATACACGGTTGATATACTAACTACTTATTGCGCAGGCGAACCTTTTGGTATGCTGGAAGATACCCTTACCGCCATTCAAAATATAACCTACCCACATACTGCCTGGTGTTGCGATGAAGCAGACGACCCAATGGTAAAAAAATTGTGCCTCAGGCTGGGGGTTAAGCATGTAACCAGAACCAATAAGAAAGATGCTAAAGCCGGCAATATCAACAATGCCTTACAATATGCCTCGGGCGAACTTTGCGTGGTGCTTGATCCCGACCATATACCGGCTCCGGAATTTTTAGACTCCCTGGTATCCCGGTTTGATGACCCTTCGATTGGTTTTGTACAAATTGTACAAGCATATTACAACCAGTCTGAAAGCCTGGTATCGAAAGGGGCGGCACAGCAAACTTACCAGTTTTATGGCCCGATGATGATGGCCATGCATAGCTATGGTACGGTGCAGGCCATTGGCGCTAACTGCACCTTTAGAAGATCGGCCCTGGATTCAATCGGCGGCCATGCAAGTGGATTATCTGAAGATATGCACACCGCTATGCAGCTGCACGCCCGGGGCTGGCGTTCTGTCTATGTCCCTGTTATACTTACACGTGGCCTGGTACCCGCAACTATGTCCTCCTACTACAAGCAACAGTTGAAATGGAGCAGGGGTACATGGGAATTACTCTTAGCCACTTATCCAAAGTTATTTACCAAATTTACCTGGCGTCAAAAATTACATTATTTTACTTTACCGTTTCATTACCTCTGTGGTTTTATTTTCCTGATAAATTTTTTGATACCGGTTATTTCATTGTTTACCGGTTATATTCCCTTGAAGATGGATCTAGTTACCTTCTTACTTGCAGCAATTCCATTATTTTCAATGAGCATCATCATCAGGCAATATGTTCAAAAATGGGTGGCCGAAGAAAAGGATAGGGGCTTCCACATGGTAGGCGGTATCCTGCAAATTGGCACCTGGTGGATATATTCTATTGGTTTTATCTACACCATTCTTCGAAAAAAGGTGCCTTATATTCCTACCCCGAAGAATGACAGTGATCCGCTGCCCCTGCTTGCAAGCCTGCCTAATATATTGGTAGCAATCATTTCGCTTATTGCCATTGTTTATGGATTCTACCACGACTATAACCCTTATACCAGTTTTATGGCAATGCTTGCCGGCATGCAAATAATATTTATGATGTTTAACTTATCAATTTCCGGTTACATCAATAACAAAAGCAAGGTTAAGGTGGTTACCAGTAAGATAAGAAAGTTTACCGCACTGATCGTAATAATGCATGGCGTTCTAAGAAGGTATTCACTGGTTCTTTCATGTTTGTTGATATTAGTATTTGGTTTAGCATATTATCAGCAACAACAATTGCCTGCTTATACCCCCAGGCCACTGAAAAGCTTGCAGGTATTTTACAGGGGTATATACTCTAACCAGTACAGGGTGGATACGGAAACATGGAAATCTGCGCCTTTGATCGCTTCTAAAAGAAAAGATATCGCTGTTATCGCTTATGATATAGAATGGGCCGAAGAAGAAAAAAAGGTGCTGGATACAAATTACCTGAACCAAATATATGCCGTACATGCTACTCCTTTACTTGTCTGGAAACCATGGAGAAGAGATAGCACTACGCACCAGGGAAACGACCGGCAGGTACCGGAACTTATTGCAGCAGGTGAATATGATGAGATGATCTGGTCATTTGCAACACAGCTGGCACGGTTAAATAAACCGGTGTTTTTAAGCTTAAGCAATGACCCTGTTCAAAATAAATCCTCTTTTTTGCCCACCCCGGATTCCGGTCCGGATCATTTCATTGCTGCGTGGCAATACATACACAAGTTTTTTGACAAAGCGGGTGCCGGAAAGGTAATATGGATATGGCATCCCCTGGATGCTACTTCAGCGGATAAATATTTTCCGGGGAATAAATATGTTGACTGGCTGGGCGTGAAAGTTCCACCAGGCAATACAGGAGGGGATCAAACCAACGCTGGTAACTTCGATTCAATCTATCGCCCGTATCACTTGCTGCCCTTGTTTAATTCGGGGCTCCCTGTAATGATAACCGAGACTACCAGCAATAAAGCCAGATCTGGAAATTGGTGGAACGACACCTGGGCAAACATTGATACTGCTTTTACGGAAATAAAATCGGTAATAGTTGGGAGTGCTGAAGATAAAAACTTCAGCCGCGCTGCTGCACCCATCATTCTGAACGGCATTTTGGAAAATGCCCCAAAGGCAGCTATGCCGCTTAAAATGGACGAAACAATTTCCGCCAAAAAAAGTGGTTTGGGATCTGCACTACTCAGTCTTCCTCCTGCAATGAAAAGTGTTGTTTATGATAAGGGTTTCTATTGGTTTAGAAACAAGCACCCGATGAATTTAAGGATGATTGAAGATGATATATCTGCTATGAAAAAAATTGGCATTAATACCATTGAAAGGAGCATGCCTGGCTTTTACGATAAAATACTTGGACAAGTAATTGCGGAAAATAATTTCAACCTGATCTCCCGTCTTCCTTTTTTGACCAGCGCGGAAATATTGAAAGACGATAACCGGATGCGCCAACTCAAAGAAAATATCCTAAAAGTAATAAAAGACAATCTTGACAAAAAATATGTAATAGCATGGAACCTGGGAGATGATATATTGCACACCCTTTCCAACCAAAGTTACGCTCCTGACCTTTTTTATTACGAGGAAAAGTATGTAAGATGGCTTTCTGATCTGTGCAGTAGTATCAGGCAATTGGACTCAGTAAGGCCAATTATAAATGATCTTCATTGGGATTTAAAGGGACAAAAGAGGTTCAATTATTATAAAAAGCATGTGCCGCAAATTAATACATACATGCTGGTAGCAGATGCGAAATACCCGCAAGCTTTAACGGCGCCGTTGGAAGATGGAATGGTTTGGGGTAAAGTGGAGGTGGAACTATGGGACCTGGTTCCTTCTATGAAACAATCCGGCACAATACCTGCATGGCAGGATATTGAAAATATAAAATTTGTTAACCTTAATGGCTTACTGGATACAGAAGGCCGAAAAAAACAGTGGTACGGGACAGTATTGAACAGTTGGGGTGCCGGATCTGGAACTTCTTCGCCCTTACCAGATATAAAAATCTTAAAGCCGGCTAAAATGACCTATAATAAATCCCGCCTCTTGTACCATATCATTTATAAGGAAGGTAACGCTCAATGGAAGGTGTGTAAAGAAGAAATACCCGGTATCCATTTTGAATGGAGCCTTATAAAGGTTGATCAATATGGGAATTCAATGTTTATTAAAAAAGCCGGCGAAGGAATATCTCTTGAACTGTCGATCCCGGGAGAGCCGCAATATTATAGGCTTTCTGTAGAAGCCATTCGGGGTGAAGATGTTAAAATGGCGAGCACTACACTTAATACTCCTCTTGAATAAATAAGCCCGCGTACCTGCCTACTATAATTCCAAACAGAATTTTCAACGCCTCCCCATTGACTCCCTTATTAAATCAGCTCCACTTATATTTTCTAAATACACAGTAGTAAATATATGACTCGCGCCTGGATGCTTTAATCACTCTATCTTCTACGTATCAACAACTTAAAGGATAAGGCATGGAATTCTGAACCAGCCATCCTGAGTTTCGACGAACGGCCCCGGTATAAAGCGTGCGGAAACAATTATCAAGGCCGTTTGCAATGACATAAGATTTTTCAACATATCGATTGTAAAACAAGATTGGGTAATCGTAATGAAACCGTCACTTAAAATAAGGGAATTGATTTCCACCGGGCGTATGGGTTCCTTCTTAAATAAAGTGGTTGGTTTGTTCGTAATGGGGGTTAAAGTTTTATAGTCAGGAGGAGGAGGATCGTTAATTTTCATTGTTGTATTAATGTATTAAAAACTGTAGCGTAAACCGAGTTGTATCTGGTAAGGATCTCCCGATGGATTAACAACTCCGGCGGTGTTAACCCTGTAATTGAACATTTTAGCCGCTGCATCAAATGCGGGCAGCGCGGGTGTATTCGCTGTCGCCGGAATCCCGGTGGCATAAAGGGCCTGGGTTCCCAATGCTTTATTTACACCCCACGTCTTCTTGAACAGGTTGGCAACATTGAACAGGTCGCCGGATAACTCCAGGCTTTGAGTATGTGAAAGCTTTATCTTTTTACTGATCCGCAGGTCAAATACGCCATAAAAACCATTTACGCCGGCATTCCTTCCGGCAATTTTTCCCGCATATTTATCGATGTATTGCTTGATGCTTTCGCTAGCAAGCGGGTTATTTATAATAGCTGTTAAACCATCCTTCACGTTTTGTGGAACAGCTCCATTATTTCTATCAAAAATGAAAGCAAGGTCATTGGTACCGGAAACAAAATCAGCATTGCTGTTGGCACCCGATAGCAGACTATTTCTTGTACCGCCAATACCGGAATAACGGAGGCCAAGGCTAAAACCATAAAATGTCGGCAGACTTCCATACACAATAACCTTATGGCGGAACTGGTTATCTGAATAACTCATCCTGCCCAGGTCACGGGGATCATCCTTTACCGGAAGAACCAGGGTTGCAGTGTTTGCCACGTTGCCATTGTAAGATGTATTATCCCTGGTATCATTGTACGTGTAACTGAATGACAAATCGCCATCCCTGTAATATTGGTATGTTCCATCGAGCACCAGGGCTAACTGGTTCACCTTACCCTTGCTGTTTAATTCCAGCACACGGCCCAGTTTCTCAGTGACACGTCCTTTAAGCCAGTCGGCGGCGCCGTTGGCCGAACATGGTACTCAAAGGCACATACACCCCACGGTTATCTTCATTATCCAGTGAAAAGAATTGCTGAGCTGCAATATTCCGGTCAACATACATGTAGTTTTGGAGCCCAAGTTTAGCAATACCTGTTATACCAATTTTTAATTTGGGAGTAAAATAATGACTGTATGATAAATTGGCTTTATACATGACCGGCACCTGTGCATCTGTAGAATTTGTATTGATCGTCGGTAACTGGAATGCAGGCAGCGTCGGGCTACTGGTTGGATCCTCCCGGTACCCGGCAAAATCAGGAACGGGAAGATTAGGAGCCCTGACATCGACGGTGGCTGAGTGCTTGCCATCAAAGACGAGGTTATTAATGGTTATGTAGTTATTGATATCTGATGCAAAAATGCCCGCCCCAAAGCGGATATAGTCAGTGTGTTTCTCGTTAACGTCTAATGTAAACTGGAAACGTGGTTGAACTACAAAAGATTTGAGTTTATTATCGGTCCGCAGCCCAAGCTCATCCAGTACTACGTGGTTCAATGGGGAAGATGGGTAGTGGGCATAGTCAAGCCGTAAACCTGCCGTAAGCTCCAGTCCTTTCGACAGTTTGGTTTGCAGCTGGCCGTAAATTCCTGTATTCAGTGTTTTTCCAACAACACTGGGATCGGCTACCAGCGGCACTTCCCGGTAATACCGGTAAGGCTGGTTGTTTTCAAAGGCAGCAAGGCCATTATAATGGAACCTGCCGTTTACTTCACTTCCATACCTTGAATGTGCACGCGTGTACATAACATCTATCCCGAAAGTATACCTGACCTTATTGGTGTTGTAATATAAATTATTGACCAGTTGCAACACATGGTTATCAAAATTCTCCTGGGCAAAACGGTGGCCGCCTATTTCAATATTGGTGGATTTTGTTGCGCCATTGATCGCAGAGGTAACGTTTTCAACTATCACCCTGGGTATATTGGCACTCTGGTAATTCATCTCCCGGCTCACTGCTTTGGAAAGTATAAAGGTGCTGTATTTTTAATTCGTTGGTGAGTTTTGAACTGATAGAGGTACGCAAAGTTGCAAGCAAGCTGTTGTCCCTGTTAAAGTCATTGCCGGTTGATTCGTATAAATTTATGGCGGTATTGTCTACCAGTCCCAATTTATTCCTGTCGTTGGTATAATTGTCGCGGATAGTCAATAAGTTTTTTGTGTTGATCTGCCAGTCGAGCCGGGCAAAACCTGCATCAGAGCCCCGGTTTTTATCAAAGGATCCGTATTGTGCTTTGTTAGAAACACCGTACTTGCTTTGGGCAATGCTGATAAAGTTATCCAGGGTTGCCTTGGTCACATTGAAAATGCTTTCATCGGCCGGGGACTGAACATCGGCAATCACCAGTGAGCGCAGATCCTGCTGATGATCCCAGGCTATAAAAAAATGCAGTTTGTCCTTAACGATTGGGCCTCCCAATGAAAAGCCATACTGGTAAGTAGCGTAATCATTGTTCCGCCTGTTTCCCCGGATATCATATTTACTGGACAACCAGTTAGCCCTGCCATAACCGAATGCGCTTCCGCTTAGCGTGTTGGTGCCTGATTTGGTAACCGCACTAACGGTACCGCCACCGCTTCGGCCGTAGGTAACATCGTATTGGTTGGTAACTACTTTGAACTCGCGAACGGCTTCTATTGATATGGAATAGGGTGCGCCGCTACGGCTTGTTGTAGAACCGGCTGAAGTTGGGTTCTTGGCATTCATGCCATCAATGGTGTAATTGGTGGAAGAGCCAAGTTGTCCCGCTATATTCCCTCCACGGCTTAATGGAGAAAGGTCAACCAGTGTGGTAAAATTGCGCCCGTTCACTGGAAGTTTGGTCAATGTTTTAGCCGATATCGCTGTAGCGGCGCCGATGTTTTCAATTTTATTCTTTAATCCGGAACCTACCACCTGTACTACTTCAAGGGTGGTTTCAGATACCTGCCTTTCAATATCAACTTTTACCGCATCCCCCTGGTTGAGGTTATAGCCACTTCTTTTTTGTTCACCGAATCCTGTGTAACTGAAGTTTACCGTATAGGGGCCACCTAACGGTAGTTCTTTAAAAGTAAATGCCCCTTGTGAATTGCTCAAGGTCCTGGTAAAAATCCCGTAGACTCATTGCGTACAGAAACAGATGCCCCTGGCTGTAGTTTTTTTTCGCTGGTTGAAATGATACCCGAGATGGACGCCTGAGTTGTTTGGGCGAAGACTGCATAATTGAAACAACAAACGAGGAATACCAGTAATAGAGGTAAAGAAAATTTTTGAAACATACAATTAATTTTAGTGGTGATTTGGTAGCGCAAAAATCACCCTGCAGTATTAAATGCATGTTTAGTTTATGTGAACTCTTCGTTACGAACAGCGGGCTGTAAAAATACATTGAGCCCAAAAAGGATTTTTAAAACTACCTTTTTTACAATCAGCGAGAATGTTATAAACGCTCGTGATGAATGTACTCCGACCATAAAGGACGGATTGGATGGGGACAATTTTCGTTTGGAAGTAAGAAGCAGTGGATTGATTAACTCAGTATATTCCAGGCAGTTTCTATACGCGGTTCTTCATCGTCGCCATTATTCGAGTTGCCTGGTTTTTTGTTTTTTTCTCTTTCGGGCAGGTCTTCTTCTTCTATTGCCTGTTCAATCGCCCCTTCCGTTCCAATTTCCGTATTTACATTTTCGATATCCTTATCCGAAATTACATCCTTCTCATTTGAGAGATGTTCATGGATTCTTTTTTCGGTTTCATCATCGTTGAATGGCTTATTTTTTTCAGTTGACATTTGTATCGTTTTTAGAAAATTACAAAATTTTTCTGCAGAAGAGCTAAATGCTGTTTTAAGATATTATTATCTTTTTGATTTCTTAACAAGCCAGATCTCCATAGTTTGGATTTGGGCTACTATTAATATTGCTGTCAGTATTTCCGTTCTTTTCTTCAGGAGAAATTAAAGGATCTTCTTTTGTATTCTCTTCGTTTCATTAAATTACGCAGGTAGATATTTTTGACAGATCCTTGAAGATTGCCGTCAATTCTTATAGCCATCATTTCTTGTAAATTATCATTTTCTAACCGCTAAATATTTCTTTTAAATGTCAAGCTCCATTGACCTTTGATATTAACAGGTGTTTAAACGGAATAGGTACCTCCTTTGAAAATGCCCTTTTACAGAATTACCGTCAGCCGTATAAAACAGGAATTTATTTCACTATAAAAAATTTCACAACAATCTATCTCATGGTTCTGCTTCAAGATATTCATATTTTTTATTGCATTTTTGCAAAACCAAAAGCATCTTTCATTTTAAGAAATATGTCGGTATTTTCGTAAATACCGCTAAAGGTTTCCGCCTGTGGCCCAACGGCAAAAACGGGAATCATGGTACCAGTGTGACTCTTTGTGATAAATTTCATTTCCACGTTCCCGGTTTTCATATCTCCACCGGTTAGAGCGAGGCCACCGGTTTCATGGTCTGCCGTAATGATCACCAGGGTATTGCCGTCTTTTTCAGCAAAATCAAGTGCCGCGCCAATAGCCTTATCAAAATCCAGCATTTCTTTGATTACATAATCACCATCATTTGCATGCGCGCCCCAATCGATCTGTGAGCCTTCAATCATTAAAAAAAAACCTTTTTTATTTTGTTGAAGTATATGTAAGGCTGTTTGGGTGGATTGTAATAACTGATCGCCCCTGCCTTCGGAAACCTTCGGTGGTTCCTCCATAGCGATAAATCCGGCAAGTTTACCTGACTTGATCCTCGTGATTTCAGGCAGCGTATCCTGCACCTGGTAGCCTTTTTCTCTTAAACTATCCAGCAAGTTTTTGCCGTCTTTACGATGGTCAAAATGATTTTTTCCTCCACCTATGAATACATCGATGCTTGTTTTCAGGAAATCGTTTGCAATCTCCTCCACCATGCCCCGGGAAGTTTGGTGAGCTATAAAAGATGCGGGTGTTGCATGCGTTATCGAACAACTTACTACCAACCCGGTGGCCAGTTTGTTTTTGACCGCCATTTCGAGAATGGTCGTATGTGCAAGTTTAGTGGCGTCGACTCCAATTGCGCCATTATATGTTTTTTTGCCAATTGAAAAAGCGGTGGCTCCTGCACCCGAGTCGGTCACATAGTTGTCTGCAGACTGATTCTTATGGAATCCAATGGATTTGCATCGTTCCAGGTTTAGGGTGCCCTTATTGGCAGTTAAGCCCGCATAAATTTGGGACGTACCCATCCCGTCACCTATCAATAATATGATATTCTTAGGATGTTGTTTTGTCCGTTGGGAAATTGATTTGTTTTGGGCGGCGATGCTGCCTGAAAAGGTGCTGATACATAAAAATGTAATAAAACTTTTTTTCATTTGTGCATTTTATGATTGTTTATGATAAAGGAATGTGAAGTTAATCTGTTGGCTATACCATTTGTTATTTACACGGCAACATAGTTAATACTGCGAAACCTGTAATTAATATGCCGCGCGGGATTTGCTTCTGTTCACCATAGTTTATAATCGAAATAATAGAATAAAAATAGGCCTTGCCGGTTATCCCTAATCAACAACCATTACATTTAAACACAAGTTAACACGATCTCTCAAACTTTAATAGCATTGAAACCGGCCAGCCTAACCACTAACATTTTTCCGTTAGGACAGCTTAATATTTTTGAGCCGTACAATTCTTGATTTACGCTGAACCCGGCCCTGAAAGCTGTCCATTGTTGTTGCCATAAAAGCAATTCGTAATGGTATGGTAATACCTTGCTAACAGTAAGCTTACATTAAGTTGGGTATTTTGTAAAACAAACTTTATGAAACCTGCACTCCTGTTTATTTGTTTTGTGTTATGCATAAAGAGTTTCAGCCAGGATCAAAAAAAATCCCGGAATATATTTATCATTACAACTGATGGCTTTAGATGGGAAGAATTATTTCAAGGCGCTGATAAAGAACTGGTATGCAATAATAAATTTGTGAAAGATACCGGGTTGACAAAAGATTTATTTTGGGATACAACTGCTGATTTGCGCAGGAAAAAACTAATGCCTTTTTTTTGGAATGTAATCGCAAAGCGCGGCCAGATTTATGGTAACAGACAGTTGGCGAGCAAAGTAAATGTAAAGAACCTTTACAAAATTTCCTACCCGGGATATGGAGAGATTTTTACGGGTTTAGCTGATTTGAAACCTATTCTCAATTGGCCCGTACTAAAAAGAAATACAAGCATCTTTGAATATTTGAATGCTCAACCGTCCTTCGAAGGCAAAGTGGTCGCATTTACTTCCTGGAGTATTATGCCTTTTATCTTAAATGAACCCAGGTGCAGATTTTCTGTAAACAGCGGATACGAAATGCTGAACTATCAAAATGAAGGCGGCGATGTAATTGACTCACTGCAGAAGATGGTATATCGCAAAGGCAAAACAAGGCAAGATCAACTTACTTATTTAAGTGCAAAGGAATATATTGAACAGTTTCGGCCTAAAGCATTATTCCTTGGACTTGGCGAGACAGATGAATATGCTCATGACGGGCACTATGATATGTACTTACAAAAAGCTGCGGCAGTCGACAAAATGATTGCCGACCTATGGTATTATTTGCAAACGGATCCATTTTATAAAGACAATACTACGCTAATTATTACCACGGATCACGGGCGAGGAAAGAAAGGCGCGGCCTGGCGTAGACATGGCTTTTGGGTAAGGGGCTCGGGAGAAGTGTGGCTCGCAATACTTGGTCCTGAGATTTTACCTTTTGGTGAAATGACAGCTACTCCACAAATCTGGCAAAAACAAATAGCAGCCACAGCAGCATTATTGGTAGGCGAGCATTTCAAACCCTCATTCCACTCCGGGTCACCCATCAGTATTCCGGGATTCGGTGAATTACAATCAAAGTATGCTGTAAATACCAAATAGAAATTCCGATTGCCGTGCTGTCTGAAACAGCCTTAGCTTTGTTAACCATCCCGAAGTTCTTATACAGGTTAAACAAGAAATATATTTCAGGAGCCCCAGCTGGTTTAATAGTACGGCCTTTGGCTTCTACTTAGATAAATTTTCATCTTATAAAGAGTAAGCAGGCAACGCCCTTATCCTAAGTTCGACCGGTTTAATTCAGAATGGCCGTTACTATACTTTTAGCCGGAAGTATTATTCTGTTGCCAGTTACCTGGAGTTTTGCCAGTTTATTCGCAGCATCAGTGACATAACAAACTATATCATCCGTGTGTACTTTGTTTGTCTTTTCAAAAGATATTGTTTTGTCTTCCATACTTTCATTTACCATAACACAAACAAACGAATTTATTTTGGGGTCCTTATAAGCTGACAGGTACATATCTTTTACAGCGGCGGACTTTAATCCGATTCTTTGCATGCCCGGTTTTATAAAGCGGCTATAATTACCTACCGCCCAAAGTATTTTGCTGTCTGCAATGCTCCCACTATCCTTGTTTTTTTCGACATAAACCAAACCATCCTTGTAATCATATGCCGATAAGGCTGTCCACCATTGCCATGCTGTGGCATTCGCGAAACAAAGATCCTGGTAGATTACCTTTGCCACGTATAAGGCAGCGCCCATTCCAAGGTCTTTTTTATTCCCGTTGATCTCACCGGCATTATCTCCGAGAATACAGTACTCGGATTGCCAGAAACCAAGACCTGTTATCTGCGAAATACTGTCCCTGATCTGTGACCGCACTGCAATTCCTTTGCTTAGCGGAGAGGTGGTAAAATAACTGTGTGCCGCAATTGTGCGGGATACCCGGGGCAGATCACCGATATAATGCGGGGAAGCAGGATTAAAAAAATCATTTACCTGGTTGTCTTTGTTTTGCTTGTCGCGGGCCGTCAACAGGTACTCAAGTTGCCCCGATTCGGTGATCTGTAATTTGGTTTGGAGGCCCTTCTGCTGAAACGCGGTATTGAGCGCCTTCACTACACCACTTATTTCCGCGTTATTATAAGGACAGCCTTCCTGGCCGCCATCACTCCAGTCCCACTGGGGTTCGTTTACGGGGCTGATATAATCGAAGGTGATACCCGTGGATTGTTTAATTTTTCTATAGCTTTTACTGTATAATTTGCAAACGCTTCGAAGTTGCTCGTATCCAGGTTACATCTCCCGCTGTCGGTATACGATTTTCCATTTTTAGTAAACTGCACAGGAGGGCTATTGTAAAAGCCTAGGAATTGCGTTACCCCGCGCTGTTTTGCTGCCCGGAGAAACCAATTTTGGGCGGCTGATTTCGGCGTGTTTTTGATAGATAGGGAAGCCCTCCGCCATTCATCCTTTATACCGCTTGCCGCGCCCTGTTCTGCACTGCCTGCCCCTAAATTGTACCGCCACAGGCTTAACCCAATCCCTTTGGGATCACCATTCGGAAAAGTATCAACACTAAATAACCAATCAGCAATTGCATTTTTTTTTTGATCAGGCCAGCCGCCCACGATCTGGCAGGCCCATGCATCCGAGGCACCAAAGTTTTGAATGGTTTGAAAGGTTGAGTTTTCCTCAAATTTGACAACAATTTCCCCGGGTCGCTGTGCGCCTGCATTGTACAGGAAAAGGCAAAAATAAAAACAAATAACAAGGGTTTTTATTGAGATCATGCCGGAGTGTTTTTTAATATTTGCATGCTGCCCGGCGCCTTCCGCAACCAGGCCAGGGGCTATGAAAAATATTTGTGTTTTGAGCAATTTTATCCGGCGGCCCAGGTTACCATTTTTATTAATTTTTATTCCTGCAACTTGATATAATTCTTGCCATCAGCAAATTAATCTCTTCTTACAAACATGCTGCTTAAATTTTATCATCCCGGGCAAAATATAGTAATAATAAAAGAAGGATTCACTCGTGGCAAGCAATGTTAATCCGAACAGGTGAGGTACTTATTGGATAACCAGCCGGTTCCTTTCAGATTTCGAATTCATTTTCCAATGTAGGTACCGTTTGTTTTTATTAACACTCCGCATGTATATCAACCATAACGATTTGTACAACATTCAAAGAAAAGGTAAGTTAATATGCAACCCAAACGGGAGAGTTGTTGTCATTTTAATTTTCCAAAACAAACTGCAAATAATGATCTTAAAATTACACTATGGCCCGGTAAAAATATGTCGCATTATTAAACGCTTTTACCATCGAGAATGCTAAACCCTTTCTTTTGGAGAGCGGTTAGGTTGCAATCACATACCGGTCCAGTCAGCTATTCGGAAACTAATTTAAATTTATTAAAATGAAAAATACTTTCAATTGCCTGCTCCTGCTCACATCCTTGTTGTTCTTTTCATGCAAAAAGGAGCCAGGTATATTTAAAG
>JBBJMD010000006.1:0-55757 GCA_037719925.1 Ferruginibacter sp. | reverse complement strand
GGAAATATTGTGAAGCGTAAAATGGGATCAAACCCACTTAATTTAATGCTCCCCGGCATTGGTATTTGGAGGGTAATTATACCCCCGCAATCCTTTTTTTATAGACCGCAAGTGCTTCTTCGAGGCGCTCTTTGGCAGTGGTATCACCGGGCACATTGTGCGAAGGATGGATGTGCAGTTTAAAGCCACGATCGGCGAGTATCTCACCTACGGTAATCACTGTCAGCCATACACAGGTGATGAAAGCCATCGTTGAAACCGGGCCTAATTTATCCTGGTGATTTTTAATGGGAACTGTCGCATCTTCTAATGGTGCACAGGAATCAACAACGATATCAGCAATGTCAAAAATCGTCTTCCCGGTTGAGTGCCTCGTTTGCTTTCCCATCGCTGCTGCAGCGGAACCGAATGCGATCACTTTCATGCCCTTTCTTTTAGCCTCCAGGGCAATGTCAATATTAACGTTATTAATACCCGTATGTGAAAAGATCCACATAGTATCACGGTCATCAAAAGTATACCCTTTCATGATCTCAATTCCATAACCCTCTGCTCTTTCCAAAAATAAAAACTGGTGCACGCCCATTTCCCCGGTTATACGCGTAAAGAACGTAAGGGGAAGCTCCACTATAGGATGAAAGCCTACGAAACCACCGATTCGGGGATACATTTCTTCTATGGGTATGGTTGCATGGCCGCAGCCGAAAGTGTGCACCCATCTACCGCATTCAATGCTGTTGGCCATTACTTCCGCTGCCTGCTGTATCGTTTCCATTTGTGTTTCTTCTATCCGTGTCATTACTGCCCTTGCATTTGTGAGCCATTGTTTTGCTAGCATAAGTTGTTATTTATTGTTAGGTGTAAGTTTTTGAGTGATGAAGAAAAAAAGCACCGACATTATAGCAATTATTATATAAGAAACGCTAGTGAGATGCTCAACGCCGTAACGGTTAACGATAACACCCATCAGGTAATTGATCAGCATATTGCCTGTAAGCGCTATGGAAAATACAAAGCTAAAAGCGGTGCCGGACATACTGCTAAATCGGTCCCCTACGAATCCCAGCATCACCGGGAACCCGCCTGCAAGCCCGGCCCCGGAGAAGAACAAGCCGGTTATTACCACCAGTTGTGTAGTGCCCGCCTGCATGAGGATAACACCTGCAGCAAGCATGACCAGGCTGACCCATAGTATTTTTATTTGTGAAGCGTTTCGGAAGACGCTGCCGGTTATCAACCGCATTACAATCATGCCTGCCATGTGCACTGACAATGCGTACAGGGCATTGGTATTGGAAATCATATGACGACTCTCAAGATAGGTGGTAGTCCAGTTATTGATAATTGCTTCAAGGCTACTTTGAAAGAAAAGAAAAAACGCAATCAATATGAGCAGCGGCGTAAAAAGTTTACTGTTAATGGTATTTAAAGACCCTTGCTGTTGTTTTGGCGGGGGAAATTTTATAAATGCGAAAACAAACCCTGTTCCTAAAGTAAGCCAGCTCATGGCGGCAACTACCTGGAAAGAATCATAGCTTCTTTCGAGCAGTCCCAACAACAATGGCATGCCGATCGCCCCTATCCCAAAAAACACACCCAGTATGCTTAAATTCGGGCCTTTATTCACCGGGCTGATATCAGCAACCAGCGCGTTGGTGGCACCATTTATGATACCTCCGCCAACACCAAAAAGGTAAATGCATATATTAAGCACCATTAGCGAATAGGAAAAAGCGATGCCCTGAAATCCGGCAAAAATGCAAATACAGCCTACCAGTAACAGCATTTTATACCCTTGCCGGTCGCATACCGGACCAAATAATAATGACCCGGTAAGAATTCCGACAGGCAGTATTGAAAATATGGTTCCGGAGCCGATGCCATCCAGATTGAACCTGGCCTGTAAAGCTTGTGACACGGTCCCTAATGTAATCAGGCTTATGCCAAAAAGCAACATACCAACACAGGCACCAATAAAAGCAACCTTCCTGTTAAACATGAAAGATTATAATTTAAAAGATTTTAGTGCCAGGAATGCTGCACCATATAAACCTGCCCGGCTACCTAAAAGAGATTTTTCGATAATTACATTCTTCATGCTTATTGGCTGAGCCCACTTTTTTGCCTCTTCATAAATGGCAGGAATAAATTTTACACCCGGGCCAAATATGCCACCGCCTAAAATAATTTTTTGAGGGTTGAAGAGGCTCACAAGGTTCGCAATGGCTATCCCCCATATTTCGACTGCACGGGCTATGGTTTCCAACGCTACCTCGTCATTTCCTTCATGAGCCAGGAAAACATCATGTGCAGTTATATTTTCAAGGGGCATTTGCGAGAGTGCTCCTTTGTAGCCAGGTTTCCGTAACAAAATTGCAATTGAATTGCGGGCAATTCCTTTTCCCGAAGCATTACTTTCGAGATAACCACTGCTTTTGTAATCCGCGTGGAAAGGCCTTTCCAGCCCCCACCATCCTATTGCTCCCGCAATATTACCGGCGCCGCGCAACAGCTTACCATCCACTAAAATGCCTGCTGCTATACCGGTTCCAACGGCCAGGAAAACAGCATCTGTGCATTCTTTTGAGGCTCCCTGCCAGCATTCGCCTAAAATGTAACAAGCGCGGTCACTATCAATATAAACAGGAATATCGCCCGCAGCGATCTGTATTTCCTTTAACAGGGGATACCCTTCCCATCCGGGGATATTGGGTGCCCATACGGTTCCTTCGGCTGGGTAAATGATACCCGGTACAGCTATCCCCACGGATGAGATTTTGTGCTCCAAAAGATCCAAATTCCTTTTTACCATGCTGGCTATCAAATTTCCAACTTCACGGCCTTGTTTCCTATCCAGCAAAATATATTCTTCCCGAAGGATACAACCGTCATCTGTAAAAATTGCACCCGCAAGTTTGGTCCCTCCCAGGTCAATTCCTAATACTGCCATATCAAAACTGTGTTTAAATTTTGTATTTAAAACCGGTAGCAATGACTCCGCCCTTGTAACGGTTAAATCATCCGGCATCAATTTACATTGATATTTTTGTAAAATCAGCAGCCGGGAGATAGCAACTTTGCGAGTTGTGATTCATTGCAGTTAAAATTTATTCTCCCGAGGATAAATTCAAATTGCTTCAAATAGAAAAAAAAATGATCCCGGAAGAGTGTGTTACTTTTGATAAAGCTTGACATGCACCAATAATGCGAAAGGGTTATCACCTCTCTCTCTCGTTGCGATGGACCCGTAATCACATTGGACTGTAAAGCATGGTAGAGTATATGTTATTGTGCAGACGGGTTTATAAATTTAAAAAGATTCAAGATGTTAATACTAATAGCCGCTCCTTACCGAAGCGGGACAAACGATGATCCATTGTTAATGCAACAAAACCTGGATAATTTGGAAGCGATGGCAATAAATAACAGGCCCGGTTAATGGTAAAGCAGGCATTAATGTGCTTAATGAGTAATGCCTGAGCGGCGGACTATGGTGGCGGTAATTGTATGGCACGGAACATTGCCCGCTTCGGGGAGCCGGGCTACGAAATAATTTAACGCCAGCTGCACGCAGGATACTACTGTGTCCTTAAACTTTTAACCGGGTTGGCGACCGCCGCCTTCAACGTTTGTAATGTAATGAGCATGAGCGTAATTAAGATCAAAGCGCTTATGGATAAAATAAATACCGGCGCACCTATGACAATACGGTATTCGTACCCATCCAGCCAGGCGTTCATCAGCAGGTACGACAGCGGGCAAGCAACCAGTGCAGCAAGGACCATTACTCCAATAAATTCTTTTACGAACAGCATGATTATATGCGGGAGAGATGCGCCAAGCACTTTCCGGATTCCAATCTCTTTCACGCGTTTGTGAATGCTTAAGGAGATAAGGCCGACAATGCCCAGCAGCACAATGATAAGCGACAAGCCAGTGGCCGCGTATGCCGCTTTTTTTAATTGAATTTCAGTAGTGTACAATTTGGTTAACGTATCATCCATGAAGCTGTATTCGAAGGAACTTCCCGGTAACAGTACCGCCCATTTTTTTTGGATCGCATCAATTGTGCCCCCAATATTACCTGGTTTTATCTTGAAGGAAAGGTAACGGTATGTGGGAGAAAACATTACATTAAAAAAAATAATGGGCGCGATTTTTTGTTGCATTGAACCGAAATGAAAATCGGTGGTTACTCCCTGGATTGTAAAAACAGTTGCGTCGCCGGGAATCTTCACCTGTTGGCCTATTGCTTCCTCAGCGCTCTTCCAGCCAAGTGTTTTAACGGCTTTCTCATTCAAAACAATTTTGCCGGAATCACCCCTGTTTCCGTGGCCTAAAAAACTACCCGCCAACATAGGGATCTGGTATGTTTGCAGGTAATGAGCATCTGTAATCATCGACTGCATAGCAATAGCCCGTGTAGAATCCGATCCGGATTTATAAACGGGAGGTTGTCCCCCATTCATGCCATTGGGTATTTCATACGACAAGGTTACACTGCTTAACTGGGGCATGCGAGCGAATTCATTTCTAATTACCTCCATCTTTTGCACACCCTCCCTGGTCCAGTTTCGCGGTACCTGTGAAGAGACTATATATTCCTTATCATAGCCGAGGTTTTTGCTGAAGAAAAAAGACACCTGTTGTGTAACGATACCCGCGGCAGTCAATACCAGTATCGCCATACAAAACTGGAATCCCACCAACGATTTCCTGAGTATAATATTCTCCCTTACCGTCTTTAATTTGCCCTTTAACGAGTCCACTAATTTCAAAGATGATAACACAAACGCGGGATATAAACCGGCCAACAGGCCTACAGTTAATACAATGCCTGCCGGTATAATTAAAAAATAAACGGGAAATGATGATAACGTTGCCAATTGTTTTCCCACAGCCCCGCTAAAAAAAGGGCTGGCAACAGGGTAGGCAGCAACTGCAAAGACGGTTGCTACGAAAACCAATATAAATGATTCGGTGAGGAACTGGAAAATCAATTGTTTACCGCTTCCGCCCAGTACTTTACGAACACCTATTTCCCTCATCCGGTTACCCGAACTGCTTACGGTAATATTTATAAAGTTTACAATCGCCATCAACAAAATAAAAATGCCCGCTATGGATAGTATGTAAAGCATTCTTTTAACCAGGCCATTATTTTTATCGGTATAATAATCCGACAGGGCTACGACATGTACTTTTAGATTTTGTTTGATTACTTCAGAACAGTTTTCTTCGATGAGGCGTTTAATCGGCAGTTCAAGTGCACTGGCCTTAATACCTTTCTGCAACTCTATGTAGGATGGAATATACAGGTTGCCCCAGTTATCCGGATCTAACCTGCCGAAAAATGAGAAGGTATTGGTAGGAATAAATAAGGTATTGTTATTTTCAGCGTTTAACCGGGTCACAGAATTTTCAGGAATATCCTTCAAAACCCCTTTTATCATAAAGTCATGCCGGCCACCGGAAAAACTTTGGATGGAGATCGTTTCGCCCACCACATCCGTTCTTCCAAAATACCTGGTGGCTATTTCCCTGGCTATTACAACGGAGTACGGGTCATTTAAAGCAGTTCTTGAATCTCCATGCTGTAATTCAAATCCGTACATCTTCAGAAGAGTGCTATCGCCCAACTGTATATTTTCGCGAAAATGTTTATCCCCTTTTGAAACCAAAGAGGTGATACCATCCCACCTGTAATAGTTGGCCACCAACCCGGGATAATCTTCTTTCAGGCGCTTAGATAACGGCCCGAGCGTGGTAATATCAACTCCAAGGTTAGGATCCTTCCACTCGCTTTGCAGGAAGTACTGCCTGCCCGCATTGCGCAGCTCTTTGTTTACCTGCAATTCGCCCCATATATAGGATCCGATCAACAAGGCAAAAGTAATTCCTGCAAATAAGCCGGCTACATTTACCAGTGAATAAAATTGATGACTGGTTATGTTGCGCCAGGCCGTTTTAAAATAGGTTTTTATCACAGATGAAAGTTATAAGTGTTTTAAAATGATCAGCTATCGTGTTTGATCACCCAGGGAGCAGCGTGCATGTACCCGTTTTGGTAAGGCAGCTGGCTTTCATTTAAATATTTTGGTGCTTACGTGTTTACCTCTATCTCATTCTGTCCGTAAACTTTTCACCGGGTTGGCAACTGCCGCCCTGATCGCCTGGAAACTTACTGCCGCTACGGCAACAATTATTGCAAGCAAACCGGCAATTAGAAAAATGCCGGGGCCGATATTGATGCGGTAAGCAAAGTCCTGCAACCACTTGCTCATGACTACCCAGGAAAGTGGAGCTGCAATTAAAAATGCAATGAGCACCAATTTTAAAAAATCGCCGGAGAGTAAAGCAGTGATCTGGCCCACCGAAGCCCCTAAAACTTTCCTGATACCGATCTCTTTGATACGGCGGTTGGTTGACAAATGCGCCAGCCCAAACAAACCCAGGCAACAAATCACTAATGAAATAATAGTTGCAATAATAATTACCTGCTGCCAGCGCTGTTCCTGAAGGTATTGCCTCGCATTCAATTCATCAAGAAAATTATACTGATAAAAGGCATGGGGCATCGCTTTCTTATACACGCGTTCCAAGGCAGCCAACGCTTCCTTTTGCTTAACCTTTTCGAACTTCACCCACATGCCTCCATCCGGCACCTCGTTCATATACATTAGCACAGGCTTTATAGGCTCGCGCAAGGAACTAAAATGAAAATCCTTCACTACTCCAATGATCGTCTTCCGGGAACTGTCATAATGCCGGTACATCCTGATCGACTGCCCAATAGGATGCTGCATTCCTGATGCTTTTACAAAGGATTCATTCACAACCACATTATTTTCTGAGCCTGCCCGTACCGGTGCGTCGATATTTCGGCCGGCCTTTAACGGTATTTCAAGTGTGGGAAGAAAATTTTCATCTATTGGTTTATACTGTACTTTTAAGATGCGGCCATTGACCTGCATGTCTTCAGGGTAGCCATCACTTCCAAAGGAAAGCATCCTTATAGAAGGCTCCTTAGCCAGCTCATTTTTTAAATGCCCGACAACTGCCTTGTAATCCCGGTCGCCCCCGACCCCGGTACGAATAATTTGTTGTGGATTATACCCCAGGTCTTTCGTTCGTATAAAATTCATTTGGCCATAATAAACGATTGTTGCTATGAGCAGGAAGACTGCAAGGGCAAATTGTAGCACTACCAGTCCACGGCCAAACAAATTCCGGCCCGATAAGCGCTGTTTATTATAGAGCACTTCCGAAGGCTTAAAGTCAGATAACAGGTAAGCGGGGTAAATCCCCGTTAGTAAAATTAAAGTCGTAAGCATCGTTGTGAAATACACGAGCAGCCTTCCATCAAGGGATTCCGTTAACAGTAATTGCTTACCTGTAACGTTATTAAAAACAGGCAAACAGAAATTTATTAATATCAATGAAAGCAGGAAGGCAATAACACAAAGTATGGCAGATTCATGGAGGAACTGAACAATGATCTGGAACCTGCTGCCACCGGCAACCTTCCTGACGCCCACCTCTTTGGCTCTTTTCAGGGAATTGGCAATCCCCATATTGATAAAATTGATAGCGGCCATCAATAAAATAAACAGGGCAATACCCATGAAAATGTAGGAATAAAGGGGCTGGCTTGCATTGATAATGCCACCTTCCGCATTACCGCTTGAAGCCGCAAGCGGGTTAAGGTGAATATCAGTTATGGGTTGCAAACCATAGCTTATGGTGGGATCATACCCATAATTCTTATACTGCTCTGCAAGCTGGTCCTTCGAATGTATGGCATACAATTTATTGAACTGCTTTTGTACCACCTGGATATCCGCATCCGGGTGAAGAACGATGAATGTACCCAGGTAAGCATTCAACCAATTGGTATCCTCAAAGGACAGTTGCATAAATTTAAATGGGAATAACGCATCAAACTGCAAAGATGAATTTTTTGGCGGGTTTGCCACAACGCCTGAGATCATCAATGGTTTACCAAGCCTTTTGAAAGAGGGGTCAGCATCCATCTGCAACATTTTGCCCACAACATCAATACTGTTAAAGAATTTTTGAGCCGTTTTTTCAGTAATCACTACGGAATTAATATTACTTAATGCGCGTAAAGGATCTCCGCGTAAAAGTTTAAAAGTAAAGACATCAAAAAAATTATCATCTACGAACAATGTTTGCAGGTGAAGAGATTTATTTTCTGCTGCAATGTCGCTAAATATATCACCGCCCATAATGCGCACATAACTTTGTACCTGGGGTACTCCCTCTTTAAACGCCGGTCCCTGAACCTGCCCGGTACCACCGGTAGTAGCCCCATGCGCACCTCTATTTTCAACAGAAGTGGTAGTAATACGGTAAAGGTTGGGGTTATTTTTATGGAAGTTGTCAAAACTGTGCTCATCTTTCCAGTATAGTACCGCAAGCAGCACGCAGGTAATGCCAGTGGCCAGGCCGATAATGTTAATTGCGGAGTAAAGCCGGCTTTGCAACAAATGACGAAATGATATTTTTAATGAGGTGCGCATTGTGGGATTTATAAAAAAACATCAACAATTAAAACAGTTTAGCCAATGTTCCCGTTCTGCCAACTAAACGAACTATTTCCAGGTAAGCAGAATTTAATTTGTTTTCTGTCAATCGCACCACTTTCAAAATTTTCAACCGTTGGCATCGTTTATACGTTGCTGTTAGCACCTGGCGCTCGCGAGGAATTTTGTCCCGCCCGCAATACCCAAACAGGATAAGGGTGCTAAATGATTACTGTTAACCAAAAAAACTTGAAGAGCGAGCTTCGTTATGCTACCTGAAAATAATGCATGGGTCCCAGGCTATATTGAAATTAATCATATTATTCCATTTGTCTTTTCTTAAAATGTTGAATGGTAAAATTATTATTTGCCATCAATGTAAAGGTGCAGCCGGTGATGGGTATCACCGGCTTTTTCCTTGCAGTTTTCAACAAGGCTCAATATTATTTGAATGTTAATGTTATTTTGCCACTGCTGGCGTCTGCAGTAACCTGTGTTCCTCCTCCATTTAACTTTCCTTCAATAGCATCATCTCCTGCTTTTCCGTTAAAACTGGTAAGGTTATCCGTTTTAATCTTATCTGCTGAAAGATCAAGGTCGTAGCCCTTGCCTGCCGGGAGTTCAAGGTCAATTTTACCGCCGGAATTCCTGACCCGGATGAACTTGCCCGGAGTAATTATTGCTACCCGTATATTTCCTCCGCTCGTGGCTGTAGAAAGGTTACATGCCAACGCGGACAGATCAATATTGCCACCTGAAGTATTTGCTTCAAGGTCGCCTTTGATGTCATTTGCCCGCACATCGCCTCCGCTGGTAACTGCATCTACATTCCCATCCAGGTTGGTTAGCCTGATGGAACCTCCTGAAGTAACAAGCCTTATGGTTCCGGTACAATGATCTGCTTCTATATTTCCCCCACTGGTTGTCAGGTCGATATCCTCATTTGAATCTTTCACTTCTATATTGCCACCAGACGTGGTGCCCCTTAATTTACCGGTTACATTCTCTATAGAAAGATTACCCCCGCTTGTGGTAATTCTATGGTTCCCAGACAAAGCCACCAGGTCAATATTTCCGCCACTGGTGGTAAGGTGCGTAGCTACATTTTTTGTAACGAATACCCTGAAGGAAATAGACAAAGCATTCTTCCAGTCCCTGATCTTTTTTATTGGCTTTGCAAAAGCCGTAAGTTTATTACCGACCACCTCTACTTTCAATTCATACATTTCGTCGAGCCTTTTTTGAATCACTTCTTTTGAAAGAGATTTTTTGTTTCCGTTGGAAGGCCACACAAATACTTCCACCCGTAATTTGTCGGTGGCGGCACTTTCTACTGAAATATTTCCACCGGATGTTTCCACGTCAACCTCCTTTACGGTTTCGCCAGCAAGAGATTTCACTAAAAATGCATCCTCGGAATCTTTCTGTGCAAACAAGGTGCTGACGGTACAGCTTATCAAGAAGATCAAAATTGTTTTTTTCATGTTACTTTGTTTATCGGTTATTAATGTTTTAAGAATATTTTAGTTTATCTCATCATCTATGCATTGCTTTTATAAATAGGTAGAAGAACCAGATTAAATAATTTGAAAATTGCTCCAATGCTCAATGGCACAATATTTTTAAAGCCATTATCACATTGAGTCTTTTTCAAATTCACATTTTCAAATGTTCACCTTATTCTTCGTCACACCCTCACATTTTCATTCCTCACTTTTTCAATTTTTCACTTTTTCACATTTAACATTTTTACATTTAAACTTGATCAGCTATTCCGTACGCAAGCTCTTTACCGGGTTAGCCATCGCGGCTTTCACCGCCTGGAAGCTGATCGTGGCCAGGGCGATAAATAAAGCCGTTAACCCTGCCAGTACAAATACCCACCAGCTGATTGAAATACGATAAGCAAAATCGTGCAACCACTGGCTCATGGCCCACCATGCTACCGGAAACGCAAGGGCGGCAGCAATCAATACCAACTTTAAAAAATCCTTCGATAAATTGAGTACGATATTGAAAATTCCAGCACCCAATACTTTCCGGATGCCTATTTCCTTAATACGTTGTTCGGCGGCATAAGTAGCCAGGCCAAATAATCCCAGGCAGGCAATAAAGATCGTGAGCGCAGCGGCCAGGAGGAAGATTACTTCCCTGATATGGTCTTGCCGGTAAAACAATTCCCACTGCTTATTAAGGAAATGATATTCAAAGAGATGGTCCTGGTCAATGCCATGTAGAACAGCATCGATTCCGTTCAGCATATCACCAGCATTACCCGTTGCAACTTTCAATGTAAAATAGTCGATATTCTGAATTGGATTTTTTTGAAAGCCAATCACCATTGGCGCCAAAGGTTCATGCAATGATTGAAAATTAAAATCTTTTACAATCCCGATAACTTTTGCCACAAATGGTTGTTGTCCGGCTATTTCGATCCGTTGTTCACCAGCTTCCCTGATACCAAACTCTTTGGCTGCCATCTCATTTATAATGACTGATGCAGAGTCGGCAACGCCATTGATGAAATTTCTGCCATTCGCCAGCGTCACCTGGTAGGTGTTTAAGAAGCGGTCATCTATACCAAGAAAAAACATATCATTTCCTTCTGCTGATATTATCTTTTCATTTTTAACTTTTATTTGTGGAAGGTCCTTCCATTCACCGGGAACCCTTGAGCTTACCGATACATCTTTCACCTGGGGCAATTTTAAAAATTCAGTTTTTATAGTTTCGGCACCCCTGCGTACTTTTCCGCTGTTTATATCTATCACCAATAACTGCTCCTTATTGAAACCCATGTCCCTCGTGCCCACATATTGCATCTGGAGGTAAATGATCATGGTAGCTACGATCATAATAATTGAAATGGCAAACTGGAAGACAACAAGGGAGCGTCGCAACGAGAGGTTGCCTCTTCCGATTATGATCTTGCTTTTAAGCAGCGAGAGCGGTGTAAATCCCGACTGGAATAATGCAGGATAGACGCCGGATAACAGCCCGGTAACAACAACGATCAACACGACCCCTATCCAGATCCTGTAATCTGCATGCACCCATAGCGTTAATTCCTTTTCCGTAAAACGGTTGAATAGGGGCAATAATATCGACGTAAGGATTAATGAAAACATAAGTGCGATGAATGTTATTAAGAACGCTTCTGAAAGAAACTGCCCCGCCAGGTTCTTCCTCGACGCACCTGCCACTTTCCTCACAGCTATTTCTTTTGAACGTGTGATAAAACGCGCGGTAGTAAGGTTCATGTAGTTGATGCACGCGATCAATAAAACAAACAGTGCCACGATACAAAAAACATAGATATAAGTAATGTTGCCTTGTTTTCCTGAATCACCCCCAATTTTTTCTGAATAAAAATGAATGTCTTTCAGCGGTTGCAATACAAACCTGCTTTTGTCTTTGACTTCCTTTGGCTGGTTTGCTGCAACCATCTGATCAATTTTCAAGGCGGTTTTCCTGGTATCAACTTTATCAGCCAGCAAAAAATAGGTAGTAAATGCCCCGGAATTCCAATCAGCATTTATAAATTTTTTATACTCATTATCTGTCATGCTTGATTCTGAAAATAACAGGTTAAAATTTAAATGAGCATTTGCCGGGAAGTTTTGCAGAATACCGGTAACCTTGAAAGGGGTGCTATCCCTGTCTACTTTTATCGCTTTACCCATTGCATCCCGGGTGCCGAAAAGTTTTTGTGCCATCCCCTCCGTTATTACTACGGAGTGAGGGGCGGTTAATGCGCTATTGCGATCGCCCTGCAATAACCTGAAATCAAAAGTTGTTAAAAAACCATTATTGGCAAGCGTGTAATTTTCATAAAACACATTCGTGTTTTCAATAGCGGCAACGTTTGTGCGGCTTAGGGTTATAAAACGAACTGTGTTTTTTATTTCCGGTAAATCTTTGGCAGACCGTTCACAGACCTGGTAACCCGCACCCGCATTCTTTGTCTGTTTGCCTTCCGCTGTTGTTTTTTCATTGATGAGGCGGTAAATATTAGCTTCATTTTTATGAAAGCGGTCAAATGTTAACTCATCAAAAATGTACAAGGCGATCAGCAAAAAACTAGTTAACCCGATCGTTAAGCCCATAATATTTATAAATGAAAAAATTTTGTTCTTCATTATATTCCGCCAGCCGATCCTGATATAATTATTTAGCATGGCCTGGTATTAATGGTTAAAAATGTTATTTATGGCGTTGATGTTCTACCCTTGTGACAGTACTTACTACTATACCTTACGGCTTGTTAGTTCAATGTAATTACTCCGTTCGCAAACTCCTTACCGGGTTTGCAATGGCTGCCTTAATAGATTCGTAGCTAACCGTGAACCATGCGATAAACAGGGACGTCAAAGCAGCCAGCAGGAAAATGGCCCAGCCAATATCGATGCGGAATGCGAATCCGTTCAGCCAGCTATGTATCGCAAACCACGACAAAGGAACAGCAATGAGTATTGCAACCAGGATCAGTTTTGTAAAATTCCCCGACAGCAAATAAACAATATGGAAAACCGATGCCCCTAATACTTTTCGTACACCAATCTCTCTTGTCCGTTGCTCGGCCATGAAAGCGGAAAGGCCATATAATCCAAGGCAGGAAATGAAAATGGCCAGGATGGCAAATAAATTAAATATGCGGCCCATTTGCTGTGCACTGCGATACAGATAGTCGAGGTCCTTGTCGAGAAAATTATAAGTAAACGGGTAAGATGGATTGAGTCCGGCATTAATTTTTTCCAAAGCCTTTATTGTTGCTTCGGTATTCCCGGGCTGTGCCCGTATCATCACAGTGCCGCCCCACCTGTTCTTGCGTAATACAAGCGGTTCAATGGCATACTGCAGTGACTTGAAATTAAAATTTTTAACTACGCCGATAATAGTACCCTCGGTATCATCGAAGGATAGCTTTTTTCCTACAACATTTTTCACCTCGATACCCATCACCTGGCAGGCCCTTTCATTTACAACAAAATTGGAACTGTCACCTTTAAATGCTGCGGAAAAGCTGCGGCCTTCTAGCATTGTCATTTTAAAAACGTTGATAAAGTTCTCATCCACATCCATCGAAGGTATTACCACTTGTGAATTGGATCTTTCCCCAGGATACATCGATCGTACCGGAAACAAGGTTGGTTGGCAAATCAGAAATGATGGAGAAATTACTGGTAAGGGGTTTTGTTTCAATTCAGTTTTTAATGCCTGTTGCTTGCTCCATATGTCACCGGTCATGGGCATATACAATAGGTTTGATTTTTCAAAACCCAGGTTTTTATTTTTTATAAAGTTCAGTTGCTGGTAAACAACAGCTGTACCCACGAGTAGCACAATAGATACCACAAATTGTGTAACAACCAAACCATTACGGAATAAAATATTACCCCCACCGATGCTCATCTTCCCTTTCAATACTTTTATCGGTTTGAAGCCCGACAGGAAAAGTGCAGGGTAACTACCAGCAAGAAGGCCGGTGACAAAAGCGATGGAAAGAAGTCCGGCAAGCACCTTCCCATCGAGCAGGTGTAGTACAAGTTTTTTTTCGGCAAGGAGGTTAAATGCGGGCAATAACAACATTACGGCACCAATCGCTATGATTAAAGAGACGCATGTAATAACCAGTGATTCACCCAAAAACTGGATGATAAGCTGGGTTCTGCCTGCGCCCACAACCTTACGCAATCCTACTTCTTTGGCACGCCTCGCCGAACGCGCTGTTGCGAGATTCATAAAGTTGATGCAGGCAACAGCAATTATAAAAATCGCAACAACGAAAAAGATATTTACGTATTGAACATTGCCATGGCCCGGTACATCAATTTGTAAATTGGAATGTAAGTGGATTTTTGATAAGGGCTGCAACTGGAACTCAACCTGCAATTTGGGACTATGTATTTTGTAAATTTGTTTTATACGTTGTGTAAGCTTAGATAAGGAAGATGTGGAAGGTGTAAGATTTTTATCCAGTTGTATATAAGTGTAGAAATTAAAATTTCCCCATACTTTATGTTTCAGGTCATCCCATTTGTTTACTATGGATGACATTGGCAGAATATATTCGAACTGTAAATGTGAATTAGAAGGAACATTTTTCAAAATACCAGTAACGGTGCAATTGTCATTGTTGTCTTTCCGGATGGTCTTACCCAGGGCATCTTCTTTTCCAAAATACCTCTTCTCCATTTCTTCCGTGATCAGGATCGCATCCGGCCGTTGCAGGGCAGTTTTTGGATCTCCTTTTACGAGGGAAAAACTAAAGACCTGAAGAAAATTCGAATCGGCATAAAAACCACGTTTTTCTTCAAACTTTTTTGCACCAACCTCGAAAAGGCTGGTAGCCTGCTTGCTAAGGCGCAGCGTCGTTTTATTTCAGGCATTTCATTTTGCAGCCCCTCCGCCATTCCAGCAGGACTCACGGCTACTTTAAATTCGCCCGCGTTACAGGTAAGACGGTAGAGCTGGTTAGCATTTGTATGAAAACGGTCAAAGCTGCGTTCTTCATTTACCCATAAAAGAATCAGTATACTGCAAGCCATCCCAATGGCCAGTCCTGCAATATTCAATAATGAATAAGCTTTGTGATGCACCAGGTTTCGAAACGCTATTTTCAAATAATTTTTAAGCATGGTGGTAAATAATTTAACCAGTACGATTTTAAATTGCTTTTTTTATTTTCATTCACATTTGCACAACAAGCCATTTCCCCTTTGGGGAGCCTCACATTTCCAGTTTACATTTACACATTTCATTTCTTTTCTTAAATCATTTTAAAGCAGGGCAGGTAATGGACCTCCTTCCAAATATAAATTTCCAGGTTACCAGGCTGTTACGTTTTATAATTTAATTTGTTACAGTGCCCACTGGTTTATTCTTTTTTCTTAAACCGATAATCGCCATCAATCCCGCTTTCACTCAATGATATCCGAATATGTGCAGTGCTTTCAAAATGGGCACCACTGCTGTTGCCGCAGAAATAGTTTCCGGAACCTGCATGTATGTGACAAAGACCCGCAGCCATTTATACCAACCCACCATGCAATTGGAACCTAAAAAGAATGGCCACCATTATCCGGATACGATGTTCTCTCATGATGCAGTTCATTCTGTCCGCAAACTTTTTACCGGGTTAGCAATTGCTGCTTTTACAGAGTGGAAGCTGATAGTAAACAGTGCGATCAACAGGGCAATGGCACCCGCTGCAATAAATATCCACCAGTTGATGTCTATACGGTAGGCATAGTTCTGCAGCCATTTATTCATGGCCCACCATGACACAGGAAAAGCAATAATGGCGGAGATAAATACCAACTTCAAAAAATCTGCCGACAGCAAACGGGTGATTCGTGAAACACTTGCCCCCAGGACTTTACGGATGCCGATCTCTTTGGTTCGCCGTTCTGCTGTATAAGCTGCCAGGCCAAATAAACCGAGGCAGGAGATGATGATGGCCAAAGTTGCGAATACCCTTGATAACTTACTGATAAGCATTTCATTGGTAAACATGGAATTGAACTGGTCATCCACAAATATGTAATTGAACGGATAGGCCGGGTTATTCTTTTTCAGTACAGCTTCGATCGTTGCCAGTGCCTGTGCGGTGGCAGCCTGCGGTTTGATGCGGATGTACATCACCGAGGTATTAATGGGATGGGTGCACACAAATAGTACCGGATCAGGTTTTCCATACATATCGCCATATACATAATCATTTACCACACCTACTACCCGTGACATAAGCGTGTCGTCTTTGTAGTGCAGGGTTTTACCGATGGCTGTGCCCTTACCCATGAGATCTTCCAGGGATTTGGTAATGACTACATTCAAACCCCCGGCAAGAGATGAGTCGCTATGTACAAAATCTCTTCCTCCCAGCATTTTCATCCCGTTCGTATTCATGAATCCGGGAGTAACATACCTTGTTGAAATCAGGATCTTGGTGTTGGCAGGCTTACCTTCCCAGGTTAGTCCATCGGTATTATTTCCCCCATAAATAGTTGCATGGTCAGACAACGCTACATTTTCTACCATGCCCGTGTTTAGCAGATCTTGCTTTACTGCAGGAAAGTGCAGGGCAATATCCCCAACCACGTCTGTAGAGATCAGATTATTTTTATTAAACCCCAGATCCCGGTCTTTTACATGCTGTATCTGCTGGTAAATAATAATGGTGCCAATGATCAAAACAATAGAGATGGTAAACTGGACGACGACCAGGCCCTTCCGGATGAATGCCGCGCTGCCTGTTTTTAATTTTATTCCTTTAAGTACAAAGACGGGATTGAAAGAGGACAGGTAAAAAGAAGGATAACTGCCTGCAACCAGTCCACAGAACAAAGTGACTACAAATAAACCTGCTATATGAAGCGGGTTATTCAATCCTACATAAAGTTCTTTTTGCACAAGTAAATTGAAAGCTGGTAAAACAAGCAACAGTAGAATTATGCTTGCGATTGATGCCAGCAGCGCCATGAATAATGCTTCGCCTATAAACTGCATAACCAGTCTTTTTTTTCCTGCGCCCAATACTTTTCTGACACCAACTTCCCTTGCGCGCTTTTCACTTCTTGCTGTAGAGAGATTCATGAAATTGATACAGGCAATGATAAGGATGATCCAGGCAATGGTAGAGAACAAGCGAACATATTCTATCCGCCCCCCGCCTGTTTGCTTTCCGTTCTCAAATTTATCGTACAGCCGCCATTCCTTCATGCCAAACAGGAAGGGGCGGGCGATAGATTCCGGCTCGCGTTTCTGTATAAATCCGTACAGGTGTGTATTGATGGTAGCCGGGTTCGCCCCTGGCTTTAATTCAACATAGGTACTCAGGCAATTGTTGCCCCATTTATGAGCCCAGGGGCTCTTGTCAAACCATATCTGGAAAGGCGCTACCCATTCAAAACGCAACGAAGAATTTTGAGGGATATCTCTTAAAACTCCGGTAACAATATAATTCTGCTTGTTGTCTACCCGCACAGTTTTTCCTACCACATCCTTATCATCACCAAAGAATTTTTTAGCAGTTTTTTCAGTGATGACCACTGAATAAAGTTGACTGAAAGCCGTCTTAGCATCTCCTTGCACGAACGGCAGGGTAAACATGCTGAACAAGGATGGTTCTACGTAATTTCCAGATGCATACATGGATCTATCACCGATTGTAAACAATACAGAGGTACCACCCTCACTCGTCCTGCAGGTATTAGAAATACCGGGTATTTCAGCCTGCATGGCCGGGGCGAGTACGCCGGGTGTGGAGCTAAATGTTGCGGTGTAGGTATCATATTTTTGATTTTCACGTACATAATACAACCGGTCCTTCTTCACATGGAAAGTATTATAATTCAGTTCATCTTCTACCCATAAATAAATCAGGCCTGCACAGGTAATGCCTACCGCCAAACCAAAAATATTGAGGAAGCTGTAACCCTTGTTTTGCCAAAGGTTACGGAAGGTGCTTTTAATATAATGCTGAAACATAATTTCGTTGTTTAAGATGAATGGTGCTTTATATTACCTTTTATTGAGATTATTTTTCTGGTTGCTAATTATTTTCCATGAAGGGGTTGATGCGGGCAATAGCACAAAAAAAAAGTATTTCATTTAATTCAATTATTTTTTGTGATGATCTTTAAATTTTTAAAATATCCTTCCGAATTATTTCCTACCCAGAAACCGACCCATCCTGCTTTTTGGTTACTTAGCTGGTTAATTGTCAACGAAGGCTTGTTTGAATTATTGATGAATACTTCCACCACCGGGTACTTCACCACAATGGAAGCATGAAACCACCCGGAAGGTTCGGGTACAGGCGAAACCTTGTTCTCATAAACACCCGGGTGTTCATCGCGCAATTTATTCCAGGTATGTAACGGATGAGCAATGTATTGTACCGAGTGACCATCTCTTTGCGGGCTTTTAAAATTGAAGGGGCGAAAATATATTGCATCATAGGTACTGTCATTCAATCCATGAAATGCCAGTCCAACAAAGCTCATCCCCTGTTCATCTTTACCCTTTATATCGAGCTCGATCTGTCCGTTCATAAAATTTGAGCCCGTTAATCGAAGTAATCCGTCGCCGGGTTTTCCGTTAATGTGGACTTCGCCATCATAAGTTGCCTCCCGGTTATAGATAGCCCAGGTGCCACTTTCCTTAACCTTCGATAAATCAGGTATCACTTCAAGTTGCTGCGCGAATACGGAAGCTAGCATTCCGGGCAGAAGGAAGTAAACCAGCAATGATGTTTTTTTCATTTTTTTACCCTATTAATTGTTTTCTAAAATGCTTTTATTACCTGGCGATGAAAGCAAATTATTCCGGGAATCCACGTATAAAATAAATCCTGGATTAAAAAAGTTATTCATCAGCCATTTTTATTGTTATTCATTATACAAGCCTTATTCAGTTCTAAGGTTTTCAACAGGGTTTGCAATAGCTGCCCTGATGGCCTGGAAGCTGACAGTTAATAAGGCAATAATCAGTGCTATTGCAGCTGCTGATAAAAAAATGGGGAGGCCCTGGTCAATCCTGTACGGAAAACCCTGCAGCCACCTGTACATGAAAAAATAGGCTACTGGCCAGGCAATAAGATTAGCCAGTATGACCAGCTTTATAAAATCTTTGGTAAGCAGGAAAGAAATATTTTGTACGGAGGCGCCCAGTATTTTTCGTATGCTTATTTCTTTGGATCGTTGTGAAGCGGTAAAGGAAGCCAGGCCAAATATCCCGAGACAGGCAATAAAAATAGCCAGGCATGAAAAACTGATAAACACGTTAAAAAACTTTGCTTCACTGATATAAAGGTTAGCAATATCATCATCTAAAAAAGTGTAGGTAAAAATAGCTTCCGCATCGATCTGTTCATATACCTTTTCAATGGATTCAATAGTTTTTTTAAAATCATTGCTCCTCATCCTGATGGCAATAAAATTTAAATCTGTTACTGCAGGAACAAAGATCGTCGGGCTTATTGCTGCGTGTAGTGATTCAAAATGGAAATCCTTTATTATTCCTTTAATTTTTCCTTTGCGGCCCAGCGCTTCAATATTCAGTCCTACCGGTGCAGTGAGGCCCAGTAATTTTGCGGCAGATTCATTGAGGATAAAATGAGTTAGGGAGTCTTTTTGGTAAGATTCAGTGAAATCTTCGCCCTTCACAAGCGGAACGTTAAAAGCGTTAAAAAAATTGGCATCTACAAATGTCCAGGGAATCGTTTTACTTTTTTCCTGCCCTTCGACATTCACCGAAGTATAGTTTCCAAAACGGCTTGTAAGATTTTTTCTTGAACCGGTTACACTGACAATTCCTTCCAGCCGCAGGATCTCCTGTTTTAACACCGGGTACTGCGTTTGTATTTTACTTGTTTCAGTATTTACAATTAAGACCTGTTCCGAGTTAATGCCTAATTTTTTGTTTTGCAAAAAATGCCATTGCTTGTAAATTACAATGGTACCTGTGATCAACATGATCGAAATAGAGAATTGAAGGATGACCAAACCGCTTCTTAATAATAAGGAGCTTTGCCCTGCCTTACCCATCGTGCCTTTGAGCACCTTCACCGGTTGAAAAGCAGAAAGATAGAAGGAAGGATAACTTCCTGAAATGATACCGATCAATAAGGTGCCACCCAATACCGCCGCCAGGCCCTTAAAACCAGGGAAATCCAGCTCCAGTTCTTTGCCTGAAATTGAATTAAACAGCGGGATAGATAATTTCGCAAGCACCAGGCCGATAAAAAGGGCGACCATGGTTATTAAAATGGATTCTCCAAGAAATTGATAGATCAATTGCTTTTTCATAGCGCCTAACGCTTTCCGTACACCAACTTCCCTTGCACGGGTGGCTGCACGTGCCGTCGCCAGGTTCATATAATTTATGCTGGCAAGTATGATTAGGAAAAAAGCTATTGCAGCGAAAATATAAACATAAGCGATATCACCGTTTGGTTCCAATTCTTCCTTAAGATTAGAATGCAGGTGTATATCGGTCAATGACTGCAAGCGGAAGCGTGACCACCACCGGGTAATTGTTTCCGGGTATGTTTTAAAAATATGTTCATTAATGGATTTTTCAAGTTGGTCCGGGTTAGTGCCGGGTGCAAGGAGCATATAGGAAAAGTGAGAGGTCCATCCATATTCATTTATACGTTCGGGTATTAAAATATCCGCAGTTGACTTCGACAGGATAAAGTCTTTATGGAAGTGTGAATTTTTTGGCATGGAGCTGAATACGCCTGTCACTGTTGCGGAAAAGTTTTTATGGCTATATGCATCTGTAAAAGATAATATTTTACCCATGGCATTTTGTCCCGGAAAATATTTCTTTGCCTGTTTTTCGCTTATCGCAAGCGTGTAGGGTTCATTAAGAACTGTTGTTGGATTACCTTCTAAAAGGTTGAAAGAGAAAAAGCGGAAGAAGCCGGGATCTGCGGAAGTAATGGATCGTTCAATGAATTTTTTATCTCCATATTTGACAATATACTTTTCAAGGTCATAATCTATCCGTACCACTTCTTTAATTGCCGGGAAACGTTCCTTTAAGTCGGGGCCAATTTTATACGGTGTAAGGCCCGTCTCCACAACACCTTCTCCTGTTTTAAATTCTTCAGTTATCCGGTATATCCTGGCTTTGTTTGCATGGAACTGATCATAACTAAGTTCGTCCTTCACATAGAGCATGATTAGCAGGGAACTGGCAAGGCCGATAGCCAGTCCCAAAATATTTAACAGGGAATAAAACTTATTTCTCCACAACTGCCGTAAGGCTGTTTTTAAATAATTTTTTATCATACAATTAAAATGTGATGTTTCATTTTATACTGTCCGGGGTTTTTTGTTGCCCGGATCTGCGATACGATATTTTTTACATATATTGTATTTCACTCTGTCCGCAAACTTTTCACCGGGTTTGTCACTGCTGCTTTTATTGCCTGGAAACTAATAGTGAAACACGCGACTGATATGGCGACCAGGCCTGATATGGTTAATACCCGCCATCCTATATCTACATGATAGGCAAAGTCCTGCAACCATTTGTTCATTGATAACCAGGCAATAGGTATGGCGATGCATGCCGCTATTAACACTAGCTTTAAAAACTCCGCAGAAAGCATTTGCACGATACCCGCCACACTTGCCCCCAATACTTTGCGTATGCCGATTTCTTTTGTTCTTTGTTCGGCGGTAAATGTGGTAAGGCCAAAAAGCCCCAGGCATGCAATCAGCACTGCGAGGATGGTAAAAACAAGTGCTATCCGGCCCTGCCTTTCTTCTGCTTTATATTGATTCGCGAAATTTGCATTAAGGAAATGATAGTCATCGGGGCTTGTATCTTCAAAATTCCTGTAAACTTTATGTATGTAAGCCAATCCTTCCTTAATTTTTCCTTTAGCGATTTTTACATACACATTGTCGCCCATAGATGCAGCCGGCGGCATCATCATAACAAGGGGTTCCACTTTGTGTTGCAGGGAATAGGTGTGAAAATCTTTTACTACACCAATCACCCTACGTTCAACAGTAGTGCCTTTTTCGTCTATTTTGTACCGCATCCTTTTTCCTATTGGGTTTGTCCAGCCTAGTTTTTTTAATAAGGTCTCATTAATAAGGGCGGCGCCATATTTGTCAGATTGTATGGTGTCCGAAAAATTTCTGCCAGCCAGCATTTTTATTTCCATTGCCGGTATATAATCAGCATCAGCTATCAGTTGCTGTGACATAGTTGAATTTGATGAAAGAGCACCTTTTTCTGTTTCGAAATTATATCCCAGCCCACCCAGGTTATTGTTCCCGATAGGGTTTCCGGCAATAGCTACACCCTGAATAGCCGGGTTTAGCAACAGTTGGGTTTTCAGTGTGTGTGTTTGATTGCGAACCTCGCCGTCATTGATATGAAAAGTAAGCACCTGGTCTTTGTTAAACCCAAGGTCTTTATGCGAAGCGTACTGCAATTGCTGGTAAATAATTAGCGAGCCTGCAACCATTACCACGGTAATTACAAACTGAAAAACAACCAATGATTTTCGAAATAAAATGTTGCCATACAGGTTGCCCATCTGGCCTTTCAATGCAGGGATTGTTTTAAAACGCGACAGGAATAAAGATGGGTAGATGCCGCTAATTATGCCGGTAAACAAGGAAAATAGTACCAGGAAGAGTACAGTGTTTATCATACCAAAACGCCAAACCGACAATTGTTTGTCTGTAAGCTGGTTAAAGTACGGAAGCATCAGCTGCATAATTAATATCGCGATACAGGCCGCGATAAAAGTGACCAGCAGGGATTCTGTAATGAACATTAACCCGAGTTGCCGTTTACCTGAGCCTACTACTTTGCGTACTCCTACTTCGCGAAGCCTTGAAGTAGAACGAGCGGTGGTAAGATTAATATAGTTGATGATGGCGATGATTAATATTAAGCCGGCTATTGCAATGAACAGGTACATACGTTTGAAACTACCGTTCGGCCCTATCTCAAATTGAAGGTCGGAGTGTAAATGAATGGACGTAAGCGGCTGCAGTTCCATCTTGTAATCATCAATTTTCATCATCTTTTGAATGGTATTTGCCGCAAACGGGGGCAGCTTGGCTTCCAGGGATTTAATGGCGGTACCTTTCTTAAGCAACAGGTAAGTATATAAATTAAAGTATTGCCAGTCGCCGGTAAAGCCGCCTGGTAAGGAGCGGAGCGCGCTGAAATTCAGATGAGAGTTTTGAGGCACGTCTTTAATTACGCCCGTGATTTTATTAGGAAAATTGTTTTCAAAATAAACGGTTTGATCCAGGGCCATTTTCGCATCTCCAAATAATTTTATTGCCAAACTTTCATTAATAACAATGGCCTGTGGTTCAGCAAGCGCAGTAATAGGGTTGCCATACAAAAAAGGAAAAGTAAAAACCTGGAAAATATTTTTATCCGCAAAAAATATATCTTCCACTTTAAAAATTTTATCCTTATAGTTCATAACGCCTCCGCCTTCTGTAACAATGCGGGTAGCTTCCTGTATTTCAGGAAATGCCGCTTTAAGGGCGGGGGCAAAAGGAGGAGAGGTTGGC
Source organism: Ferruginibacter sp. (assembly GCA_037719925.1). Taxonomy (GTDB): domain Bacteria; phylum Bacteroidota; class Bacteroidia; order Chitinophagales; family Chitinophagaceae; genus Ferruginibacter. The sequence goes on along the minus strand of JBBJMD010000006.1, from coordinate 32,146 downwards.
ACCTGGTGCATATCATTTTCACCCCAGCGGGCATGCTGTACTACCCTGCAGATACGGCTTGCGTTGGTATTGTACTTATCGTAACTAACCTCATCGCCAATATATAGCGCTATGATCCATACAGCGGCGAGCCCCAGCGCGAGCCCGCAAATATTAATGGCAGCATAGATTTTGTGCCGGGAAAGATTCCGAAAGGCTATTTTGAAATAATTTTTTAACATGGATGGTGGTTGATTTTTGTTTGAACTATGATTCCTTTGGAATGTGATTTATTTGATTAAAATGATTATGAGATCAGTAAGTATCAGCTTTCGCAGTACTTTATATTCCATTTTTTAATTTCAATATTCATTCCTACACTTTCATTTTCAATGGTCAAATTTTTACATTTTTACAGTAGCATATTTTCAATTTTCACATTTTGAAAATTGCACATTAATCTATTCCGTTCTCAAACTTTTAACCGGGTTTGCAACCGCCGCTTTTATCGCCTGGAAGCTTACCGTAATGATCGTTATAAATACCGCCAATAAAGCTGCTATTACAAATACCCACGCGTTTATAGTAACACGGTAAGCAAAATCCTGCAGCCATTTATTCATCATAAACCAGGCAATGGGTGAAGCGATCACGAAGGCGACCGATACCAGTTTTAAAAAGTCCCTCGATAAACGCGCTGCTATGCCTGTTACAGATGCACCCATCACTTTACGGATACCAATTTCTTTGGTACGCTGTTCGGCAGTAAACCTGGCCAGGCCAAACAAACCGAGGCAGGCAACGAATATGGTGAGGGCCGCGAAAATACCCAGGAGACTGCCAATCTTTTGCTCTGATTGGTAAGTAGCATTAAAACGGTCATCCAGGAAAGAATAACTAAAGGGTTCCTCAATAGTATAATTATCCCATTGTTTTTTAGTGGAGGCCAATAAACCAGCGATATCCTTAGTGTTGGTTTTTACGATAATTGTTCCTGAGTTATCGCCCATGGTCATTACCATCGGGGAAATTTTTTCGTGGAGTGATTTGAAATGAAAATCCTTTACAACGCCGATAATACGATAAGTCTGCTTTTTGCCGTCGTTATCAGTATTACTTACGGTGTGGCCCGGAGCATTTTTCTCCCACCCAAATATTTTTGCTGCTGTCTCGTTCATGATCAGGCCGGCCGAATCGGTAGTAATTTCCTTTGAAAAATTTCTTCCAGCCAGCATCTCAATACCAAGGGTAGGTATATAATTATAATCTACATCATATCGGAGCATTTTTATAAGTTGTGAACTGTTGGCTTCAGGGTAGAGAAAGAAATTGTTATTATAGCTGGGCCCTGCGGGAAGGTAGCTTGAAATACTTATGTTCACCACCCGGGGATCCTGCAGCAATTGCTGACGAAACAATTCATGCTTATTACCGAGTAACCAGGTTTCCGGCAACACCAAGACCTGCTCCTTCTCGTAGCCCAATTTCTTATTTTGAATATAGGATAACTGCTTATATACCACTGTGGTACTTACAATCAGGGTAATGGAAATAAAGAACTGGAACACCACCAGTCCACTGCGCAATCCAATACTGTTTTTACCGGATGCAAATTTCCCTTTGAGTACCGCGACTGGTTTAAAAGAAGACAGATAGAAAGCAGGGTAACTACCAGCCAACATTCCTGTGAACAAAACAAATAACAATAGTCCGGGCACTAGCAATGGTTGGTCAGCCAGGTGGAGGGATAAGTTTTGCCCTGCCAGCCCATTAAAAGCCGGCAGTGCTATATACACGAAAACAATCGCTAACACCATTGCCATAGTAGTTAGCAGAATAGATTCCAACAGGAACTGCCGGACTAATTCGAGCTTTACAGAGCCCAATACTTTCCGGATGCCAACCTCACGTGCACGCTTAGACGCACCTGCGGTAGAAAGATTCATAAAATTGATACAGGCGATGAGTAGCATAAACAATGCGGTGGCACCGAAAATATAAACATAGCGGATATCGCCCGCTGGCGACAGGTCATATGCAAAATCAGACCGAAGGTGAATATCCGTTAATGGTTGCAGGAATAAACCAAGATGGTTACCTTTTTCCCTATACTGAGCTATCGTCATTCCCATTGCCTTCAGTAATTGCGGACTCATATATTTTTCCACCACCTGTGGCAATTTGGCTTCCAGTTTTTTATAATCATATCCCGGAGGCAGCACCAGGTAGGTATAAAATTCAGAGATCATCCAGGAAGGGGATCTCGAATCTGGAAAACTCGCCATTGAAGCAAAAAGTTCAAAATGAAAATGGGAATTTACTGGCACTTTATCGATCAGGCCGGTAACGGTAAAAGGCGCATTCCTGCCATCTTTAAAGCTTATCACTTTCCCCATTGGGTCTTCACTTCCGAAATACTTTTTTGCAAGGGCCCTGGTAATTACTATCGTGTTGGGTTTAAGGAGGGCTGTTTTGGGATCGCCCTGGATGAGCGGAAGGGTGAATACCTGGAAAAAATTGGAGTCAACAAAAACAAATTCATCTTCTTTAAAAGATTTATCCCCGTAAACTAAGCGGGGCCAGCCATAAGTGCGTATACGCGTGGCTTCCTGCACTTCCGGGTAATCAGCCTTGAGTGTTTGAGCCGTAGGTGGCATTACTGTTGATTCATTCATTTTGCCACCCTGAACAGTACCGCGAAAAATCACCCGTACGATGCGATCGGCCTTCTCGTTATAGCGATCGTAACTCATTTCATTTTGCACAAAAAGCATAATGACCAGGCAGACCGCGATACCGATGGCTAATCCAAAAATATTGATCGCTGACAGTCCTTTGTTTTTCCAAAGATTTCTAAAGGCTATCTTAAAATAATTCTTTATCATGGCAAATATCTTTTTACAGGACCCGCAGGCTGGATAAATGAAGAACTGTAGGCTTGATAAAAATAACAAGAAGGATGCCCTGATATACTTCATTAATAACCAAGTAGTAACATATTTAACTTATAAATATGTGTCCGGAACTGATACAACTTGTGTTCGCTTTTGCAAAATTTCCACCGCCGTTTATGAGAACGGGTTTTAATTATAATTGGTATAAGGTCATGTAAATAAACAGAAGCATGGAGGCCGGAGTTTGTGCAAGACATTGCACCATGACTTTATATTTAGATAGATGGTATTTGAAAACTTGGTGTGATCTATATTCCTTCAATTATAAATCGCTGATCCAACTGCTCTTTGGGTGATTGAATTTGTATTTCATTTTACTGAGACCAGCACTTTAGTACATTATGTAATTGAATTTATTCCGTCCGCAAACTTTTTACAGGGTTGGCAACGGCTGCTTTTAAAGTATGGAAAATCACTGTAAGTAAGGTTATCAGTAATACGGTAAAAGCGGAAAGTAAAAATGGTGCGATACTTAAGCCAGTGTTGTAGGGAAATACTTTTAACCATCTATCCATAAACAAATAAGCAATGGGAAAAGCGATCAGGCAGGATATAATTACGAGCAGTACAAAGTTCTTTGTCACTAAAGGAATTATCTGGGCCATGCCCGCACCTAGTATCTTGCGAACACTGATCTCTTTTTGCCGCTGCTCCGTAGTAAAAGCTATCAGTCCTAATAAACCCAGGCAGGTGATCAATATAGTCAGTACGGAAAAAGCCGTAAATATCTTACCCCTTTTTTGATCGGCTGCATATTGCGAATCAAAATCCTGGTCAAGAAAAGTATAAGAAAAAGGAAGATCAGGAAAATTTGTTTTCCAGGATTTTTCAATATTCGCTATCGTGGCGGGAATATTACTTGCATTCAGTTTAAGTTGTATTCCGTTATTATTGGGGCGGTAAATTAAGATCAATGGCGCAATAGGATTATACAAGGATTTCTGGTTAAAATCTTTTACAACGCCCACCACTTCCATGTAATAACCTGATGTATCGCCGGGGTTTTTTATTTTTTTACCTATGGGGTTGTCCCAGGCAAAAATTTTCACCATATTTTCATTGACAACAATACTTCGAAGCGTATCTGAAAGACCGGAAAAATTCCTCCCTTTTTTTACCTGCATGCCGAGTGTGCTGAAAAAATCTTCATCAACCGCATACACATCCACTCCTTTATCGGTAAATCCATTTTTTGATTCTATGGAAAACAAGTTGAAGTTCATATTCGGGCTGCCCGGTGTATTCGTAGCGGTACTTACGGAAAAAATTTGAGGGTCTTTACGGGCATCATTTTTAAAGGCAAGTATCTTGCTGCGAATATCGCTGTTTGCATTCGCGGTTAAGGTGAGCACCTGCTCTTTATTAAATCCTAAATCTATATTGCGCAGGTATTTTAGTTGTCCATATACAACCCACGTGCAGATAAGCATGATCATTGAAATGGAAAATTGAATAACTACCAATACACGCCGCAATGTTGCGTTACTTGAACTTTTAGAAAGGCTTCCTTTAAGAATGTTAACAGGTTGAATTTTGAAAGATAAAAAGCAGGATAGCTTCCTCCCAGCAGCCCGACAAATAAAATGATACCCAACAATATCAGGAAAGTGCCCGGCTCCAATAATGTACGGAATGAAATAAATTTACCCGACAGGGAATTGAATGTAGACAAGAACAACGCAATTAATCCCATACTAAGCAATAGAGCAAAAATGGCAGTCATAGTCGATTCAATCAGGAACTGCGCGACCAGTTGCGATTTGGAACAGCCGGTAACTTTGCGAATACCAATTTCTTTGGCCCTCTTTGCCGAACGGGCCGTTGTGAGGTTCATGTAATTAATACAGGCAATGATCAGCATAAATAATGCAGCCGCTGAAAATATATAGATATAAGAAATGCTTCCCAACTCTTCCGGTTCATTAGCCATGTCCGAATGCAAATGAATAGCAGTGATCAGTTGAATACCCAGGCGGATTTTAATATTAAACTGGGAAAAAATCGGCGCCATATATTTATCATACACTGGCAAGAGCTTCTTTTCAAACAGGGCCGGGTTTATATTTGGCTTGAGCAGAACATACGTGTAAAATTCAAAATTTCCCCAGCTATTTCCAAAGTCTGTCGGCAGGGTGCTTGCAGAAATTACTATGTTAAATATGATATGCGAATTCTTAGGTACATCTTTTATTACCGCGGTTATTTTAAAAATTTCCCCTTTATCATTCTGCAAGGTTTGCCCAACATAATTTTTAGATTTTCCAAAATATTTTTCAGCCAGGGACTGAGTCAGCACCATTGAATTGGGCTCCATCAAAGCCGTTTTGGCGGATCCCTGGATAAAGTTATAGGTAAAGACCCTGAACAGGTTGCTATCACAAAAAAATACCTTGTCTTCATAAAAACGCTGGTCGCCATGTTTGTACATTGTTCTTCCGTTACCCACAAATCTTACAGCTTCCTCTACTTCAGGGTAATCTTTAGAAAACGACGGACCAAGCGGGAAAGGCGTGATGGCCCATTTCATCGTATCTTTTTCAGCTTCTTTAATGTAAGAATTTACACGAAAGATCCTATCGGCTTTCTTATGATAACGGTCGTAACTAAGTTCATCCTTTATATAAAAGATCAAAAACAAGCTAAACGTGATACCGATCGTTAACCCCACAATATTGAGCAGGCTATAGCCTTTGTCTCTTTTAAAATTGCGAATCGCAACAAGCAGGAGATTCTTTATCATAAGATTTTTTTTAACAGTTGTTTGTTTACGGGCATTCGTTTCCTCATGGATACTCAATCCCTCTTTAAAGAATTCACCGGGTTGGAATTTGCAGCTGTAAAAACTTTTAGTCCAACAGTGATAAAGCAGGAAAGCAGGATAATTAATAAAGTGATTACAAAGGCATCCGGTCCTATATCCGCATGATAAACATATATGAAATGGAAAATGATTTTATTGATAATAAGATATCCAAGGGCTGAACCTATGATAAAAGCTGTAAGCAATATGTACACGAAATCTTTTGTGATCAATGCCATGAGGTTTGCGATAGAAGCGCCCAATACTTTTCGTACACCGATTTCCTGGTTCCTGCGAAGGATATTTAACGAAACCAATGCGAATAGTCCCGAAGCGGATAAGAGTATAATGATGGCCGCCAAAAAGAAAGAAACTGATTGAAAGCCTATGTTCATATATCTTTCTTTATCTACCACATCAGTTTGTAAAAATCCCTTGTAAGGCTTACCCGGAGCAACCTGGTACCAGGCATCTTTAAATGCTTTTTCTGCTTTACTAATATTGTTTTTATTAATTCTTGCAACCAGGTATTTGTAATCATCCGTTGCCGCTAAACGCAAAGCACAAGGTGGCACAAGACCATGCAATCCAAATTCCTTATAATCCTGTACCACGCCAACAATAGTATAATTAGCACTATCCATTTTTATTTGTTTACCGAGAGGTGACTGCAGGTGTAGACTTTTTACAAGGGTTTGATTTACGATAACTGATTGCTCCTTGTCTAACCCCTCCGCGCCATGAAACTGCCTGCCCGACAATAATTTCAGGCCCATTGTTCTAAAATATTCTTCGCCACCAACCAGGGCCACCTGGACTTTGAATTCCTTTCCTTCAAAGTAAGCTTTGTGTTCCTGTGTACCAGCCCCAATTTGTTGTGCGGTACCGGCCACAGAATGTATCCCGGATTTAGTCCTGACAGCATTGCTTAAGGCCCTGTACTCCTGTTTATTACTGATCTCCGTTACTATCACTTCATTAATAGCATATCCAAAATCCACTTTATTTTGAAAAGCAGCATTTTTTGTAAGCGATATACCGACAACAAGGGCAAGGCATGAAATGCTGAATTGTGTAACTAATAAAATACGTGTCAGCCGGCTCTTTGGACCAAAAGTTGTTTTTCCTTTTAGTATGCCTACCGGTTCAAATGAACTGATATAGAGTGATGGATACAAGCCGGCCAATATGGCTGTAATCAGCGGCAATACAACCAGGATTAACCAAAGAATTATATTGGATCCAAAATTTAAATGCAAATCACCATGCGCCCAGCGGTTGAAGTGAGGCAATAAAAAATACACCGTCAAAAGGGCCAGGCTCGAAGCAACCAGGCAAAGCAAAATATTCTCACTTAAAAACTGGATGATCAGCTGCCATTTCCTGACTCCCATCACCTTACGCACACCTATTTCTTTCAAACGCTTACCCGCAAAAGCAATGGATATATTTGTAAAGTTGAAACAGGTGATCAATAAAATAAACAGCGACAGAATGATGGGCATAAACACCATCACACCGCGGGGATTAGGATTAAGCGCCCTCCCCTGAACATAACCGTCAAAGTCAACATCTGAACTTAATGCTACGTCTTTAAAAGGTTGAAAATAAAATTTATCTATCTTCCAGGATTCATTCCATTTATTATGGAGGGCGGCATAATGCGTTAACTGATTTGCAATTTGTCCCGCACTTCCTTTATTTTTTAATTCAGCAAAAGTGGTTACAAAAAGAGAGCTAGCCCAGTCGTTGGCAGATGGATTCCCCGGTGTAAAACCATTATTGAACGAGGTCACAATATCCATCTGAAAACTTGAATTTAAAGGGATTTTTTCAAGGATACCGATCACAGTAAAGGATATTTCCCTGCCAGTTTCAACGATTGTCAATTCCTGGCCCACGGCTTCCTCATTTCCAAAATATTTTTCCGCTACGGGTTGGCTGATGATGATGGTATGCTGATTTTCAAATTGACTGCTATTGCCTTTTTTTAATGGCAAATTAAAAAAGGCAAAAATATTTTTGTCTGCATAATGTACGCGTTCACTAAATACATTTTCCTTATTTTTAATAACTACCTGATCGCTGAATATCCTTGCAATACGACCGTTTCCTTCAATATCCTTTGCAAGGTATTCACCAATGGCTACCGGTGTTATTCCCCAGGGTTGAGATGAGTTGTCAATATTCCGCATACTATTTAAACGATAAATGTTTTCTGTAAACCGGTGATTTGAATCGAAGCTAGCCCTGTAATCATAATTAACATACGACAGGATACAACATGCCAGGGCAAAACCAAGGCCCAGCAAATTGATCAGCACATATACTTTGTTCTTCCAGAGTACCCGTAAAGCGATTTTAAAATAATTTTTAAACATAAAAATATTTTTTCTGAAGAATGATTATTACTTGATTTTATACGCTATTACCTGTTTATGCTGCAGGTAAAGTCGTAGTCATGGGTTTTTTAAGTCCCGGTGCAATGGCGCGAAATATATTAACCTGTTTATGTTTCATAGCCCAGAGAATTTGAAATAACTAGCCATACTGTGTATGTGATATTATATGTACCTGGTGGAAACGAGTTATTTAAAAATCGCTTTTCCTGCATTCATATCAGCAATCAAAGAATTAAAATAGTTTTTCCAGTTGAGTCAGCCGTCATGCTCTGGCTTTTTCCGCATATTTTATTGCTTCCTTTTTGTTTTGCAAAAAATAATATCCCATTACCATTCCCAGGATCGCGTAGTCTTCATTTTGATTTTTATCATAATTCTTTTAAAAATTTTAAATGCTTCCGGGTGTTTTCATTTTATTTAAATTACTACCATACATCAGTAATTGAAGAAGTAGCCATCGGAAGGGCCTTTTGCATCAATGAATCTGCTTCTTTTTTCCTGTCAAATTTTTCCAGCAACCCGGCATAGGTGGACAAAGTGAGGAAATTTGCCTCTCCAAAATATGTATTGATGGATCGATCGGCCCATGACAAACCTTCTTCCAAATTGATATTATTGACAAGGCAATAATTTGCAGCCGCATGCATATTTTGCCAGAAGCGATAAAAAACCCCTGAATTAAATTCCCTTCTGAATGACTCGATTTGTAATTTTTGAAGGTCGACTGATATTCTGAATGGAATTTTTACTTTTTCCCATAGAAGTGAAACCACGGCAGAGTTTTCCGTTTGTTCACCAAATTCATATTTTAACCTCTCCACCATTTCATTCAATTGCTGCACCGGCACATCTACCCTTAAAGCATCTTCTTTGGGATCATAATAAAAACTACCCCAGGCTGTATTGAATTTTGAAAAAACCAATGTGGCTTTTTCGGCACCCATGGCAATAAAAAAACCATATTTGCCAGCGGGAAGTGGTTTGCCGTCAATCAGGACTTCGGTGCTAAATTCAATAGTGGTATTTTCGTTGGCGCCCGCACGCCAGGGGGCCTCTTTGCTGGTGCCATAATGTAAATCGGCAAAGCCATAGTGAACCAGGTTACCCCAGATTTTACCTTCCCTACCCTTCACTTCAGGCCGGGAATAATCAATTTTTACATTGGTGATGCCAATATTTTCTGAAACAGATGCTTTTTTATTGCCATCAGCGGGTAATGTTATTTGACTTTTTACAGCGATCAGTATAAGCGTACACAATAGTGAGGCAACTAATTTTTTTTTCATTTTTCTGAAATTATTTATCAAATAATTTTAACTAATATGGCAATACTATATAAGATGGGTAATTGATGACTGTACATGTATCATTAACATGATCTACGGTGCAAATCACACATTAAGTGGTTAGCTTATTAAGCTCATTCTGTTCTCAGGCTTTTCACGGGGTTAGCAAGGGCGGCCTTTATTGCCTGGAAACTTACGGTAAACAGTGCAATGCCCATTGCTCCCAGGCCAGCTATTGCAAACATCCACCAACCCATACTTACCCGGTATTCAAAAGCCTGCAGCCACCTGCCAACCCCCCACCAGGCAATGGGTGACGCAACCATAATAGCGATGAAGACCAGCTTTATAAAATCTTTAGATAACAATGCCGTGATACCGGCTACCGAGCAACCCAATACTTTCCGGATACCGATCTCTTTAGTGCGTTGCTCTGCTTCGAATGCAGCAAGACTAAACAGTCCTAACGCAGAAATTACCAAAGCGATTACCGCAAAAACAATGACAAGAAATGAAGTTTGCTGGTCCTCTTTATAAAGGCTGTTGAATGTATCATCCATGTAAGTATATTCGAGCGGACTGCCAGGGATAAATTTTTTCCAAATCTTTTTAATATTTGCAAGGGCCTGTGAAGAATTCTTAGCCGCTGTTCGTACCACAAATTGATTTCTCCATGCAGGATTATTGAATATCACCACGGGACCGAGTTTTTCATGCATGCTTTTATAATAAAAATCTTTTACCACACCGATTATCTGGCTCGTGTCCCCCTTAAAAATGAACCGTTGCCCGGTTACAGGTTGCTGCAGGTTAAAATCTTTTACGGCAGTTTCATTTAAAATAAAACCTTTGCCTTCCACATCGCCATGCGCAAACCAATTTCCCTCCTGCATGTGTAATTGCATGGTATTTTGAAAATCGCCGTCTGCAGAAAGCTGCGTGATCTTGGGATTGAAAGCCGTATCCCGCCCCGGCCAGTCTGCACATTCCGTACACATGCTGCCTATATTTATCACGGACTGACTGGAAGTTGACACCATTTCAATATTGCTTTGTAAAAGCAATTCCTGCTTCATGGCCCTGATCAGCCCGGCTTTCTTTTCCCTGTCAGCCGTGCGAGGCAATACGAAGGAAATAACCTGTGATCTGTTATACCCAGGGTCTGTTCTTTTTATGAATTGCAACTGGCTGTATATAATGATTGTACCCGCAATAAGGATAATAGAAATAGTAAACTGCAGCACTACAAGCCCCTTGCGGAAAGAGCTATCCTTTACTTTCAGAATATTGACTCCACGAAATACGTTGAGTGGCTTAAAGGAAGATAGTAACAGTGCCGGGTAAACGCTATTTAGCAGCAATGCAGTAACCAGTGTTACGGATAGAACCTGCCACAAACCGGCAGAAGTGAATGGCAGCGTAAAAGTTCTTCCTGTGAGTTCATTAAAAAGTGGCAAACAAAGTTGGATCAACAAAATAGTTGTCACCAGTGATAATAAACTGATCACCACAGACTCAGCAATAAATTGAAAGAAGAGATTCCAACGGCTGGCGCCTGTGATCTTTCTGATACTTACTTCTTTGGCGCGCAGACTGGCTTTTGCCGTGGTAAGATTTACATAATTGATACAGGCGATCAGTAGCAATAAAAACCCAAGTATAGAAAACACATATACAGTATTGCGGTTACCATGTACAAACACCGAATTTTTTATTTCAGTCTCAAAATGCATATCCTTTAATGAGATCATGGTTACAGGAGCTGATCCTTCATCCCCTGATTTCTTTTTAATCACTTCATTTATTTTCTTTATTACATTATCCTGTTTACTGGCAGGTACAGTTTTTATGAATGTGATGTAGTTGGCATTATTCCATTGCTCATCATTTTCGCGGATTTGCTGATTGGTAAGCAAGGCCGCAATCGGGATGAAGGACTTGTATTGAAAACTTGAATTGACAGGAGGGTCTGCTACTACTCCCCTTACCTGGTAATGCATACTGTCGATGCGGATGGTTTGTCCGACAGCTTTGTTCGCCCCAAAATATTTTTTCGCTTCCGAATGTGTCAATATGATACTGAAAGGATGTTCATTAAAGGATGTAGCATTTCCTTCAGTAAAATGGTAGGGGAAAATGCTGAACCAGTCATTGTCTACATAAGCGCAATTTTTACCGTAAAATAAGGCGTCGTTTATATTGAATACAGGCCAGTTATTGGTATAAAGACGGGTAGCCTTCCCAATCTCCGGTACCTCCTTTTTAAGGGCATCCGCCAGCAGGAGTGGTGTATGTTCAAGAGACAAGTCATATGCGGGGATCTTAGTAGTAAGGCGATAAATATTCTCTTTGTCTTTATAGTTATCAAAGGCCATTTCATTTTTCACCCACAAGAGGATTAAAACAGCCGCCGTCATGCCAACGGATAAACCGGCAATATTTATCATACTGGTTGTCCTGTTTTTCCAGGTATTTCTCCAGGCTGTTTTTAGATAGCTTTTAAACATAAAAGTTTTTTGTTTCGTTCCTGTTTTAATTTTTTTCTTACAGGTGTATTTGAGAATTGGTTAGGCGAGCCTGTTTTCATTCCCTAAGACCTCATCCTCCGCCCTCCTCAAAGGAGAGGGAGCCAACCCTGATCGTGGTGGCTCTTCTCCTGGATTGTTGACTTGCGGCTTTCTTGATTTTACTTATCGCCTTTTGCCTATGACAACACCCACCGCCAGGCCAACAGAAAGTCTTGTGATATTTATAAAGATGTGGCCTTGTTCTTTACAAGATTTAGCCACGCAATTTGAAATAAGTTTTTATCATTGTATGAACATTGAATTGTGTGATTAGATAGATTTTCTTGCAATCATGACTAATCCTTACGAGATACTTATTCCGTTCTTAAACTCTTAACCGGGTTGGCGATCGCCGCTTTGATTGTCTGGAAACTGACCGTTAATAACGTAATGACCAATGCTCCTGAAGCAGCTGTTACAAAAATCCACCAGGATAAATCTGTTCGATACGTGTAAGTCTGCAGCCAGTTATTCATAAAATAATATGCCGTAGGCGCTGCAATTATCAGCGAAATAATAATAAGCAGAACAAACTCTTTAGATAACAGTCCCCACAGATTAAATACCGATGCGCCTAATACTTTTCGCACACCGATCTCTTTTGTGCGTTGCTCCGCCATAAATGAAGCCATTCCATATAATCCAAGGCAGGAAATGAAAATGGCTAATGTGGCAAAGAAACTGGCCAGTTTGCCAATGCGTTCTTCATTAAAGAATTTTTTTCCATAGTCGGTATCAACAAAACTAAAAGAAAACGGGCTTGCCGGATTATACTTCTTAAAGACTGCTTCTACCCGCGCAAGTGCATCTTTTGTACTTTTATGAGCATCAAGTTTAATAGTGATAACATTTACATCCCCGTAACCCAACATAAAAAAAGATGGGCTTACCGGGTAAAAAGGTGACTCCTTTATCATATCACCTGTTATGCCAACTACTTTGTAATTTTTTCCCCTGCAGTTAACCAGTTCACCGAGCGGTTTTTGAAGGCCCATTAATTTTACGGCTGCTTCATTCAAAATGATGGCTGCGGAATCAGTGGGGAAATCCCTCGAGAAATCCCTGCCCTGCAACAAACTCCAGCCGATCGTTTTTCCGTAATCATGCGATACCGTGTTGGCCATAAACAAAGGATGCTGGTCGGATCTTTTACCTTTCCATGAGATATCCGTTGTACCACCAAACTGGGTGGTGATTGAACCGGAAGATTCACCCATTTCATTAACGGCGTCAGTATTCAAAAGATCATTACGCAATTCATTATAATGGCCACGCAACTCTGGCGTACTCATTATGATCTCTATCAACCCGCTTCGGCTATAACCCACAGGGCGTTCCTTGGAAAATTTTATCTGCCTGAAAACAACGACCGTTCCAATAATCAGTATTACTGAAACAGAAAATTGCACTACCACGAGTACCTTACGCGGTATAGCCGCAAATCGCCCCACCCTGAAAGCCCCTTTCAAAACTTTCACGGGTTGAAAAGAGGACAAATAAATTGCGGGGTAGCTCCCGGCAACAAAACCAGTAGCCAGGCTAAACACAAGGCAAATACCCCAAAACACGGGGTTGGCCCATAAAATAGCCATATTCTTATCCGCTACCTGGTTGAACAAGGGCAATAACAGGATCACCCACAGCAGTGATAACGCAAAAGCTAAAAATACTACCAATAAAGACTCGCTGAAAAATTGTACGATCAACTGTTTGCGCATTGAACCGATTGCCTTTCGGATCCCCACTTCCTTGGCTCTTTTCTCTGAGCGGGCCGTGCTCAGGTTCATAAAATTGATACAAGCCAGCAACAATACAAATATGCCGATTATACTAAACAGCCGGATGAATTGAATAAGGCCTCCTGTGTTTACACCATTTTGAAAGTCTGAGTATAAATGCCACTTACGCATCGGGTGAAGGAAAAACTCGGGTTTGTACGCAGGAGGATCATCACGTTTCATCCTGGTATTCTTAATATTTGCAGAAGCCTTTTTAAAATCCACCCCATCGTTTAGCTGTACGTACAATTGCCATGAATTTTCATCCCATTGATCCAAAGCTTTTTTTACATATTCGTCATTAGCTGCATACAGCTTCCAGTGCGCAATAAAATGTAGTTCCTTAAATGAGCTGTTACGCGGAAGGTCTTCATAAATGCCGGTAACCTTAACAGGGAGCTTGTTGTTCAGTTTAACTATTTTATTGACGGCATTTTCCTTATCAAAAAGTTTGTGGGCCAAAGAACGGGAAATCATGATGGAATTGATGTCATTCAAGCCATTCCTGTCGCCTTCTATAATTTTTATAGACAATATTTCAATAAAGCCGGGCTCTGTGTAACTACCCGTTTCAGAAAATTTTTTATCTCCGTAAGAGATAATAAAATCCTTGTTGAATGAAGACAGGCTCACTGCTTTAAATTCTGGATGTTTGGTGCGAAGCTCTTCTGCCATCGGTATGGGTGTTACATCATAAGCACTTTTTTCATTATCAAATTTTACAAACTGCCAGACCTTGCCAATACGGTCGTAATTTTTAAAATTCCTGTCGAAAAAAAACTCGTCATATACCCAAAGCCCGATAAGCATGGCAACGGCCATGCCCAAGGAAAGGCCTGCTATATTAATAAAAGAGTGCGTCTTATTTTTTACAAGGATGCGCCACGCTGTTATAAAATAGTTTTTTATCATTTTCTGAACTTTGTTTGGTGAGCTACTTCGAATTATTAAATTGCTGCACTTATAACATAAATAATCTTTGCGCGCTACTCATTGTGTTTAAATTTTTATTCCGATCTCAAACTTTTCACCGGGTTTGCTACCGCTGCTTTTATTGCCTGGAAACTAATGGTAAGTATCGTTATCGTAATAGCTAAAACGGCAGCAGCAATAAATACATCAGGGCCGATGGAGATGCGGTAATCATATTTTTGTAACCAGTCCTGTAAAAAAAATAACGCAACCGGCGAGGCGATCATGCAACTGATTAAAACTAACAGAATAAAATCTTTTGATAGCAATAGCCACATTTGGGCCACGGTTGCACCCAACACTTTGCGAATACTTATTTCTTTGCTGCGCTGTTCTGCAGTATACGCGGCAAGGCCAAACAACCCAAGACAGGAAATAAATATAGCAAGCAGGGCAAATATTCCCGCCAGTTTCCCGATCAGCAGCTCCAGCTTAAATTTACTCTCGTAGGTGGCATCTGCAAACTCATAGTTGTAGGGGAATGCTGGATTATATTTATTGAATATTGCGCCTAACTTCAGTAAAGCATCTTCCGTTTTCACAGCTGGCGATAAGCGATACATGAGGCTTCCCTGTGGTATTGGGTTTACCAGGAACATTGTTGGATCAGCAGGTGAAAACGGCGACAACATTAAAGCATCATTGGCTACCCCAGCAATCCTGAACTGCTGATCATTCCAGGTAATCATTTTACCAACAGGATCTTTTATACGCAGGCGCTTGATCGCCATCTGGTTAAAAATCACGCTGGTGGTATCAGCGGTGCTTTTAAAATCCATACCCTGCTCCATGGTAATTCCGAGCGTTTTAAAATAATCATCCGATACCATGATAACCCCCATTTCAACCGTCTCGCCTGCATTTTTACCCGGCCAGTTATCAATATCCGTATGCCCGTAAATATCTGTGGCAGGGCTTGATGCGGTGGTCACACTATGAGCGATGCCTTTCTGCATCAGTTCATTTTTAAGCACTGTATAATTTTTTTGCAGGTCATTGTTCATATCTGTCATCATCAGCCTGTTAAGGTCATAACCGGAAGGCCTGCTTTTTGCGTGCTGTATTTGCTGGTAAATAATAACGGTACTTATTATCAACGCTATTGAACAACTAAACTGAAGCACTACCAATACCTTACGCGGGAGCTTTGCCGCCTTGCCCACCTGCAGTGAGCCCTTTAACACTTTCACGGGGTTAAACGACGAGAGATAGAATGCCGGCCTGCTCCCTGCAACCAGTGACGTGCAGAGGACGCATCCACCGATAACGATCCAGAACGTAATGCTTAAAAAGGGGATGGCTACCTGGTTGCCGGTAAGGCTATTGAAAGCAGGCATACACAGCTGAACAAAAAGTAACGAAAATAAAAATGCGATCAATACCAATAAAAAGGATTCAACCAAAAACTGGATGATCAGGTCTTTTCTCCTTGAGCCGATAGCTTTTCTTACCCCAACTTCCCTGGCTCTTTTTTCTGAGCGGGCAGTAGCCAGATTAATAAAGTTAATGCAGGCAATTACCAATACGAATAAACCGATAACACCAAACATTCTTACATATTCTAAAAACCCAGGCAGGTCCTTGCCATTTACAAAATTGCTGTACAGGTGCCAGTTTTCCAATGGTTGAAGGATAACAAAGGAGTTCATAGCATTCGTATTATCCGTTTCAGTTTTTGTAATTATCCTTACCCTTCCGGCCACCTGCGCATTTGAAATCCCTGGTTTTAATTTTACAAACAGCTGGTAGGAATTGTTTCCGAAGCTCCCTGTCCGATTGGCTTTAACCCCCGGGGATGTCTGTTCGAGATAACTGAAAGGAACGAGGAAATTAAATTTTAATGAAGAGTTGGCCGGCAGATCCTTTAAAATGCCTGTAACCTTCAGGTCATCCGTGTTATCAAACCTAACTGTTTTATTCATAGGATCTTCATCACCAAAAAGTGATTTTGCTGTCGACGCGGTAAGTACAATTGAGTACGGGTCCTTCAATACATTGCCGGCATTGCCTTGCAATAAAGGATATTGGAACATCTTTAAAAAATCACTCCCGATACACCCTCCGCGTATATAAAATTTCTTACCCTTTACCAATAATCCATGAGGGCCCATCCAATCACTTTCTGCCACATACTCTATCTCCGGGATTTTTTCGCGCAAAGCATTCGCTAGCTTTAGCGAAGTAGTAGGGAAAGTAAGCGTGTCGCCATTACTATCATAGTTCCGGAGCACTTTGTACAATTGCCCGTAGCCCGGCAAGAACTTATCATACGAGTATTCATTATGCACCCACAATCCTATCAGGAGGGCAACAGCCATTCCACCTGCAAGCCCGAGAATATTCAGCAGGCTGTAGCCCTTTCCCCGTACAATATTCCGCCAGGCGATTTTAAAATAATTATTGAACATGGTCATGTTTTAATGAGTACTAATCCCTGGATTGTTTTACTATTTTTTCCGGTTGATAAAAATGGTAACTCACTCCGTCCGCAGGCTCTTTACCGGATTTGCAACACCTGCTTTTATTGCCTGGAAACTTACCGTAATCAATGCAACCAGTACGACGAGTATGCCAGCAGCAGCAAATAGCCACCAGCTAAGCGAAATGCGGTAAGGATAATTTTGTAACCATTTTTCGGCAACCAACCATGCCGCAGGTATTGCGATCACCAGCGCGATGAACACAAGTTTTAAAAAGTCAACAGAAAGTATGGTAACCATGCGACTTACGGACGCACCCAATACTTTGCGTATGCCAATTTCTTTCGTACGCTTTTCCGCGGATAATACAGACAAACCGAACAAGCCAATACAGGAAATAAATATGGTCAGGATCGCGCTGAAAAGCATTATTTGCTTCCACTTGGCCTCGGCCTCATAATTCTTTATATTTTCTTCATTTTTGAAAATATAACTGTAAGGATTGGTAGGAAATAATTTTTTGAATGTGCGTTCAATGTGCTTAAGGCTAGCGGTTTCACTATTTGGTTTTATTTTTATATGTGCCATTCCATATTGATTACCTGCCTTCATGGTAAACAATTGTGGTCCTATTTCCTGGTTAAGTGAATTAAAGTGATAATCTTTTATCACCCCTGCCACTTTGTATTTTTCATTGTTATACCAGAAAACGACTACCTGCCCGAGCGGGTTTTTCCAGCCTGCCTTTTTTACAAATGCTTCATTTACCAATACGATGCTATTTGAATCGGAGGGAAATTCTGTTGAGAAATTTCTACCCTGTATCACGGGAATTTTTAAAACCGGGATATACGATTCGTTCACCGTTTCGTATGTAAATTGGATAACAGAATCTCCATTGACTTTAGCTGCTGTCCCCCACCGCCCGCCATTTTTGGGGGCCACATCTACAATAGCCGGATTCTTCAATAACGCTTCTTTTAACAAGGCAACCTCATTTCGCTTCAGGTTATTTTTATCTACTAAAACGAGATCGCTATCATCGTAACCCAATTTTTCTGTTGTGAGGTATGTAAATTGTTTATAGATGGTAAAAGTGGCAATGATCAAAAAAGATGCAAGCCCAAACTGCAATATTACCAGTGTTTTCTGCAAATAGTTCTTGCCGCCAAGATTAAACCGGCTGTATAGTGTTTGCACAGGATTATACCCGGATAATACCAGGGCGGGGTAAAAACCCGCCAGCATACTTGTGATAATAAAAAGGGCTATAAACGTGGCGATGAGGTGTACATCAAATAAGTAACTTAATGCAAGTGCCTTATTGGACAAACTGTTAAACAAGGGTAACAGCAACTTAACAAAACCTATTGCCAATATGAATGCGATAAAACACAACAGGAATGACTCCCCTAGGAATTGCATGATCAGTTGCTTCCTGTCGCCACCCACAACTTTACGAATGCCGATCTCTTTTGCGCGTTTTACCGAGCGAGCTATCGTAAGGTTTACAAAATTGATACAGGCAATAAGAAGGATAAATAAGGCAATCCCGGAAAGGATATAGGAATACATGGGATTGCTTGCATCCGAAAGTCCATTCTGAGCAGGGAGGTCCTTGCTTAAATGCATGCCTGTAAAAGGTTGCAAATGATATTGGTTATTCCAGTCCATGGGACCGTATTTTTCCGTTAAAAACTTTAGTGACTCTTTTGAGTCGTTTGAATAAAAATGTTCCATTCCGGCTTCAACGTTCGGTACTAAGGCCATCGGTTCGAGTACGACGAAAGTGTTAAGGAAAAAGTTAAACCAGTTTTCCCTGTTTTGATCTTCATCGCTATTCACGCTTACCGGTATAAGCATATCAAACTTTATGGAAGAATTCTGAGGGCATTTCCGCGTCACGGCGGTAACATTGTAAGATACGAATGCACTGTCCTGCTTTAGCATCATGATCTTGCCGATGGCATCCTTTGTTCCGAATTGCTTTTTCGCGAGGTCTTCTGAAATTACAATGGAATGAGGATCCGACAAACAGGTTTTCTGATCACCACTTAACAGCGGAAAAGAAAATACCGAAAAGAAAGAAGCATCAACCTTCAGCAATTCCTGCGACTTAACTTCATTGCCTGTTTTAATATCTTCATGCCCGCTTTGTACACGCACATAGGTTTTTATTCCAGGTACATTTTTGGTAAACCGTGGACCCTGGAAATAGCCTGTATTACCATCCATCCTGCCTTTATTTCCATTTTTATCTATATTCTGTGTTACTACCCGGTAAATATTATTCACGTTCGGATGAAAGCGGTCGTAGCTCACTTCGTCTTTTACATACAACAGGATCAGCATGGCACACGCGAGGCCAATACTTAAACCGGCGACATTTATGATGGAATAAACCTTACTCCGCTGAAGATTTCTTAAGGCGGTTATAAAATAATTTTTTATCATGACTGTTTAATTGATGGTATGTTTATGCCGGGAAGAGTATTATGAAAGCATGGAGGGTGCATTGAGCCAGTTTTATCTCTATGTTCATCCTGTGCCGATTGGTTCATTGCCATGGTTAAGTATTTTAATTTGTTACCAACAGTTAGCGCCACTTCTCCCTAACCTGTACGCTTGATTCGTTGAATTATAATGGCACAGTAGCTTATCAAATTTTGACATTTTTAACATTTTCAAATAAGTTGAGACTTGTTCATTCGCTCCTTAAACTCTTCACCGGGTTGGCGATGGCTGCTTTAATTGCCTGGTAACTTACAGTCAGCACCGCAATCAACATGGATAAAAGAGCAGCCATGGCGAACACCCACCAATGAATAGGCACGCGGTAAGGATAGTCTTTTAGCCAGCTATCCATCAGCCACCAGGCAACGGGTGTTGCGAGGATGAATGATACCAGCACAAGCTTTAAAAAATCTTTGGATAATAAGGCCGTGATGCCTGCTACGGATGCACCCAACACTTTGCGGACGCCGATTTCCTTTATCCTGTTTTCAGCCATATAAGTAGCAAGGCCAAAGAGCCCAAGGCACGAAATAAAAATGGTTAGCCCGGCGAATATACCTGCAAGCGTACCGATTCGTTTTTCATCTTCAAACTTCCTGGCATATTCTTCGTCTATGAACTTGTATTCAAAAGGGTATTCGGAATTGTATTTTTTGAAAATAACTTCGGCCTTTTTTAAATTAGCGGCAGTTGTATGTTGCTGGTTCAACCGGATAAGCATTACATTGAACCAGTTATTCTTAGCCCCGGAAATTAACATCGGCCTTGTGGGCTCATAGGGGGAGGTAAGAATAAAATCCTTGATAACGCCAACGATGTGCCATTCAATTCCATTGTCTTTTACAATCTTGCCGATTGGGTCTTTAAACTTCATAACCTTCAAGGCGGATTCATTAATGATCATTGCCGTTGAATCCGTTGGAAATATTTTTAAATCAAAATCACGGCCATTTATAAATTGCAGTCCCGCAGTAACACCCAGCCCGCCTTCCTGTGTATAGCGGTAAAAGTCAGTTTTATCATTAGGATCCTTGCCTTCCCATTCCTGTCCCCAACCATCGCTCCAACTTTGCGTCAGTGGCGAGCTTGCCTTTGTAATTGATGCGGCGACACCTGTTGCGAATAATTCGTTTTTTATAAGGTCATAGTTCCTGCCGATATCACCCGTTAAAAAATGGTAGACCAGGTTATTTTTATTGTACCCTGTCTCCCGGCTTTTGGCATAATCAATTTGCTGCTTAACTATAATCGTACAGATAATGAGTATGATCGCAAATGTAAACTGGAGTACCACCAGCAATTTCCGTGGTGTAACCAGCGCATGGGCTTTCTTAAAGGTTCCCTTCAATACTTTGACAGGCTGAAATGAGGACAGGAAAAATGCGGGGTAGCTACCGGCAAGTAAACCTGTAACCAGGATAAATGCCAGCGCCCATAACCAAGATTCAACACTTCCATAGGCTATTGCAACATGCTCGTCGATCAGTTTGTTAAAAGCCGGAAGTACAAGCAATACAATAAATATTGCTATGATACCCGCAATAAAGGACAGCAGTACCGACTCTGCGATAAACTGGAAAATAAGGGAGGCTTTTTTTGCACCCACCACTTTGCGGATGCCTACTTCCTTCGCGCGTTTTTCACTTCTTGCCGTACTAAGGTTCATAAAATTTATACAGGCGATCAGCAAAATAAAGGCGGCGATTATGCCGAATAACCGCACGAATTCTATCCGCCCGTTTCCATCTTCTATACCATTGGTAAAGGTGCCGTATAACCGCCAACGGCTAATTGGGTAAATGAACATCTCCCATTTGGGCTCGTCCTTGTCATATTTGGGCTTAAGCACTTTCATCTTTGCGTTTACAGATGCCGGTGAGGCGTTGGGTTTCAGCAGCACATACGTGGAGGTGGAATTGTTGCCCCAGTTTTGATCATCTTCGCCATTATGCCTTAAATAGCTCCAGGGGAGCAGGTATTCAAAAGTAAAACGTGTATTATTGGGAAGATCTTTTAATACATCTGTAACAGTAAGGTTGTCCTTATTATCCAGCTTTATGATCTTCCCCATTGGTTCCTCGCTGCCAAATAATTTTTTGAAAGTGTTTCGGTGATCACCATTGAGTGCATATCGTTCAGCGCTGAAAGCATATTTCCTTTCAACAGAGGAAAACTGAAAAGTTGTAAAAAATTGGAATCAACTATAATGCCCTCAAGCGTTAATCGTTTTTCTCCCACCGAAAACAGGTAGTTACTTGGCCAGTTAGCCCTTGCAGCCTGCTCAACTTCGGGAAAGTCCTTTTCCATTGTGCGCGCAAGTACTTTAGGAGTCGTACTCCAGCATTGTAACTTACCGCTGAAACTGGCACGGTTCCAGGCATTATAAATGCGGTCCTTTTTTTCATGGAACTGGTCGTAGCTAACTTCATTCTGTATCCATAGCAATATTAGCATTGCACTTGCCATACCAATCGCTAAACCAAAAATATTGGTAATTGAAAACCCTTTGTTCCGCCACAAATTGCGGAGCGCTATGTTAAAAAAATTTCTGACCATTTACATCTTATTTTTTAATAGTGAACAAAAGGTGGACAATACCAGGATACCTGCAATGGGCTAATCAGTTACTCTATAATGACAGTACTGGTAAATTTAAAATACCATAACATTAATAATACGCTATTATACAAAACTGCAAATGACCTCACTCCGTTCTTAAACTTTTAACCGGGTTTGCCAGGGCAGCTTTGATACTTTGATAACTTACGGTCAGTAAGGCTATGCTAATTGTAAGCACTCCGGCAATTGCAAATACCCACCATTTTATACCGATGCTGTACACAAAGCCCTGCAGCCACAGATTCATCACATACCATGCAACCGGGAAGGCGATCACCAGCGCAATCGCCACAGGTTTCAGGAAGTCAGAGGATAGTTGGCGAAGAATACCGGAAACAGAGGCCCCGAGCACTTTGCGTACGCCTATTTCCTTGTTGCGTTGTTCCGCCATAAAAGTTGCCAGGCCGAATAAACCCAGGCAGGATATAAAAATTGCGAGGAAGGCGAAATAGTTAGCCATCTTACTTACAACCTTCTCATTGTTGTATAACTTTGCATATTCCTGGTCAGAAAACCGGTAATCAAATGGAAACCTGGGATTCAGGTCTTTATAAATCTTTTCCAGCCCGGCAAGCGCCGCCCTGGTTTGGCCGGCCCTTGTTCGAACGAGAATATTCCCATAGCTCCACTTTTCATCGAGCCGTAAGATCAGTGGATCAATAGCCTGGTGCATTGAATTAAAATGGAAATCTTTCATTACTCCGATCACCTTGCCCTGTCGGTTACCCCAGCTAATGGTTTTACCAACCGGGTCTATAAATCCGATCTTTTTTACGGCTGTCTCATTTACCAGGAAAGCGCCTGAATCAATCCCAAAGTCGTTTGAAAAATCACGACCCGCCACGAGGCCCAGTTTCATGGTTTTTACAAAATCATATCCAACTACACCATCCGCGAAAGAAACGATCAAATTGGGGTCTTTTCCCGGCCAGGCTACGCTGTTGGTATGGTGCCCGATTAAAGTAGGCGAATTTCTCATCTTCGAAACGGAAAGCACCCCCGGTTCTTTACTGGCGGCATTTTTAAACAAGTCGTAGTTTTTAATGACGTCTCCTTCTATTGGGATGTATAGAAGATCCTCCCGGTCGTAGCCCAGGTTTTTCGATTGTGTATAATCTATCTGCTGATAAATTACCATCATGGCTATGATAAGTATAATGGAAAGCCCGAATTGGAAGACTACCAGTCCACTCCGAAAAAATTTAGCAGTCCAGCTGAATTTCATATTGCCCTTTAATACCCTGGTGGGATTAAAAGAAGATAAGAACAAAGCCGGGTAACTTCCTGCGACAATTCCTGTTGCCAATACGAGGCCAGTTAAAGAAAGCCAAAAACCGGGCTGACTAACGGGAAGGGTTAGTTGCTTACCTGTTAGGCCGTTGAATGCCGGCAAGAGTATTGCTGCAAGCATAACAGCAATCATGAATGCAAGAAGGGTAAGCAATAATGCTTCACCAATAAACTGGCCTATTAATGCAGACCGCATAGCACCGATCACTTTTCGGATACCCACTTCCTTAGACCGTTTGGCCGAACGGGCCGTAGCCAGGTTCATGAAATTGATACAGGCAATTAATACAATAAACACAGCAACAATACTAAAGATCCGTACGTATCCTATTCGTCCACCCTCGATATAGCCGTTTTTGAAAGTGGCATTCAGGTACTTTTCGGGGTAGGCTTGTAAGGCGAGTTCCGTGATCGATCCTTTATCTTTTTGTTGATACAGGTATATAAAGTCTTTTACCTTAGCCTGTACCTTAGCAGGATCAGCTTCTTTGCGCAGCTGTATAAATGTTTCAGGGCTTGTGTTACCCCAATTGTGTACCCATTGGTTTTCTTTTACAAAGTCGGCCCAGGCCCTTAAAAAATCAAATTGATGTGAAGAGTTCGCAGGAATATTCTCGAATACAGCAGTAACCTGCAAGTCTTCCTTATTTTCATAGCGGATTGTTTTACCGATGGATTCGGCCGGAGATCCAAAAAAAGATTCAGCCATTCTCCTTGAGATGGCAATACTTCCGGGGGCACTCAAGGCTGATGTGGTGGTTCCGTGCAGCAACGGGTAACTGAACATGCTGAAAAAATCCGCACCGGCAAATTTACCTTCCATTTTATTGATCCTATCACCTGCTTCAAAAGTATTTTGGGTTCCGGGCTGTGCGGCATATTCCATTCCGGTGGCAAATTGTATTTCGGGGATCACTTTTTTTAATTCCTGTGCCAGCAATCCCTGTGTAAAATAACTTGCCTCTACTTTACCATCATAATGCCAGCGTTCATACACCTGGTACAAGTGCCTGCCATTGGTATGAAACCCATCCACCCTGCGTTCATCCTGTACCCATAGGATAATAAGCAAGCTGCAAGCCATGCCCAATGCAAGTCCCAGAATATTAATGGCAGAAAAGGCTTTGTTGCGAACCATTGTGCGCCATGCCACCATAAAATAATTTTTTATCATAATGATTTTTTAATCGGTTCGCAAACTTTTTACCGGGTTAGCAGTAGCTGTTTTGATAGCCTGGAAACTTATGGTTAAAAGTGCTACCAGCAAAACAAAGAAACCTGCGATACCGAATACGCTCCAGTGAATGAATACTCTATAAACATAATTCTCCAGCCAGTTATTCATGGCCCACCATGCGATGGGTATGGCAATCAGGAAGGAAAGTAAGATCAACTTCAGAAAATCTTTGGATAACAAAGCAAACAACGAACCTACACTGGCCCCAAGTACTTTTCGTATCCCGATCTCCCTTGTACGCTGTTCGGCTGTAAACAACACCAGGCCTAACAATCCAAGACAAGAAATAAATATGGCCAAAAAAGAAAAGTACCCCGAAAGTTTCTGGACGACCTGTTCAGTTTTATATAAAATAGCATACTCCTCATCGGCAAACTGGTAACTAAACGGAAACTCGGAATTTAATTTTTGATGAAGTTGTTCTAATCCCGCCAGGGCCTTCGTCGTTTTACCGGGCTCGGTCCTTACCAGGACTGTGCCCCAACTTTGTTCCCCGCTTAATCTTATAATCAGGGGTTCAATCGAAAAATGCATTGTGTTAAAATGAAAGTTCTTTAATACACCAATGATGTTACCTCTCATTCCCCAAAACGTAATTGATTTGCCAACCGGATCTTTATAACCAATTAATTTCAATGCAGATTCATTGATCAGGTAGTTCCCGGAATCTGCAAAGTCCTTAGAAAAATCACGGCCATGAGTAATTTTCGCCTGCATGGTTTTAACAAAATCGTAACCGACTGCTATCTGTGTAAAATTAGGCCTGGTACCCGGTTGCTTGCCATCCCACACCGCCGTTGAATTTTCACTTTGCACGGGCCTGTTTGAAATTTTACTTACATATTTTATTCCCGGTATATCCAGGGCTTGATCTTTAAACAAATTAAACCTGGTTGCGATGCTGCCTGATATGGGAAAGTACAAGAGGTTATTTTTCTGATACCCCAGGTTCTTAGTGTTTATATAATTCACCTGCCTGGAAATAATGATCATACTTACAATAAATATTATTGATAGTGCGAACTGTAATACAACAAGCCCTTTTCGAAACCACCCGGAAGATGGGGCAAGCTTAAGATTCGTTTTTAATACAATAATGGGCTTAAATGAGGAAAGTAATAAGGCAGGGTAACTGCCTGCTATTAATCCGGTGATGAATATTAACGCAACAATGGCCAGCCAAAATTCAACCTCTTTAAAAGGGGACAGGATCTGCTTTTCGGTAAGGGCATTAAAACCCGGTAATAGTGCTGTCAAAAATACCAATGAAAATAATACAGCTATCGAGGTAAATAAAAAGGCTTCCCCCAGGAACTGTTTCATCAACGATGAACGAGCAGCACCAATCACTTTACGTACCCCAATCTCTTTGGCTCTTTTTAAGGAACGTGCGGTACTCAGGTTCATAAAATTGATACAGGCGATCAATAGTATAAATAGGGCTACAATACTGAAGAGGTGGACATACTCGATACGCCCTCCGGAAATATACCCATCCTTGAAATTGGAGTGAAGGTATTTTTCTTCATAGGGTTGCAAGCCTAACTCCAGCCTGCCCAGCTCAGTGTATTCCTTATTATAAGGCTTGATAAAATGTTGCAGTTTAGTTGCAATTAATGAAGGGTCCGCATTTTCTTTAAGTTGAATATAAGTAGTTGGACCGCTGTTGTCCCAATTTTTAAGCCATGGCTCTCTTTCAATAAAAAGTTCCCAACTAATCAAATAGTCAAATTGCTCAGAACTGTTTGCCGGTATATCGGCAAAAACTGCCGTTACCTTCAGATCTTTATAGTTTTCAAATCTTATTGTTTTATTGATCGCAGCGCCGGGGCTTCCAAAAAAATTAGTCGCCATCTTTTGAGAAACCGCTATGCTCGCAGGGCCATTTAATGCCGACTCCGTGGTTCCCAGTAACAAGGTGTATGAAAACATTTTAAAGAAATCAGCACCGGCAAAATTTCCAGGCAATTTCATTTTTTTATCCCCCGCTGCAATAGTGTGGTATTCATTCCAAACATAGTTACATGCATATTTAACTCCAGGCATTACCCGTTTCAATTCATCCCCCAATAGTCCCGGTGTATCATAGCTGCCGTTTATTTTATTATCGACATACTCCCTGCTAACGACCGTATAGATACGGTCTCCATTTTTGTGAAAAGCGTCTACCCGGTATTCATCCTGAACCCATAGGAATATCAGGATACTGCAAGTCATTCCAAGTACAAGGCCAAGGATATTGATTACCGAGAAGGATTTATTCCTCCACATATTTCGCCAGGCGATCTTGAAATAATTATTAAACATAACGGTAACTATAAGTGAATGATTGCTCACGCGACTGTAAAGAATTATAAATTCATCTTTCCCAAATCCCTGGAGGGAAGGACACAGAAAATTGCACTTTTAAGCTGTTATAAATACCAGCACCCATTTTTCATGGTCGTATTTTCTAATTTTCTAAGTGGCGCATTAAACTTTGCTTCCTTTGTGAATTTGGTTTATTCCGCCCGTAAACTGTTTACAGGATTGGCCAGTGACGCTTTCACTGACCTGTACCCTACCGTAAGAAATGCTATAAGAAAAGTGCCTGCAATCGCCGTAAAAAATATGCCCGCGCCAATATTGATTTTATATTTAAAATCCAGCAGGTAGGTATGCATGGCCCACCAGGCAAGCGGTGCAGCAATGCAAAATGCGATGAGCAGCAAAATAGAAAACTCTTTACCAAACATCCATAATATGCTTTGAAGTCCGGCGCCTAATACTTTCCTTACACCAATTTCCTTGGTTTTGCGTACGGCCATAAACGATACCAGTCCATATAATCCAAGGCACCCGATAAAAATGGCAATGCAGGCAAAAAATTCTATCAGTGCAAGCATAATGCTGTCCATCTCGTAAAATTCGGCGATACGGTCATCCAGGTACTGGTAAGAATACAGGTATTCATTGTATGTTTCGTTCCATGCCTTTTCTACTCCGGCCAAGGTAGTTTTTGCCTTATTCATGTTTATCCTTAAGGCACAATTTCCATAGTTAGTATAGTCGGGCGAAATGCAAACGGGGGCTATTTCGCTGTGGAAAGAGTAATTATAAAAATCTTTAACTACGCCCACGACTGGCGCTTTACGGCCATTGATACTAATGGTTTTGCCGATCATATCCTTCGCATTTCCAGCATTCATTTTTTTTACAAAGGTCTCATTAACTAAATATTCCCTTAAGGTATCCGAGGCGAAAAAATTCCTCCCCGCAACCAATGGCAAATGAAAGGTTTGTAAGTACTGGTCATCAGCAGGCTTTATATTTACGCTCCAATGTTCCGCCTCCGCGCGGGTCTCAAATGTAACCTCGGTGCTGTTATTTGAATTTGAAGCCGGCGGCTGAAAACAAAACGTCACATTTTCTATACCCGGAACAGAGGAGAGACGGGCAGAAAGTGAATGCATCTTTGCCTTATCACCAGATGGTACGGGTATTACCACGATGGCGTTTTTATTGAACCCAAGATCAGAAGTTTTAGAATAGTGCATCTGGCTCGCTATAACGATAGTACCAATAATCAGCATTTGTGAAATGGCGAATTGGGTGATTACCAAAAACCTTCGTAAAGAAAATCCGCCGATATGCTTCTGCGATAGCTTTGCTTTTAAAGCGGCGACCGGTTGAAACTTCGCCAGCACCATTCCCGGGTATGATCCGGAAAGAAAAACTACGACGAGGAAAGTAATCAAAAGGAAAAGTGGCAGGTGCCAGCTGTTAAATAAATGCAATGATATTTGAATTTCGAACAATGAATTGAGATAGGGCAAGGCTATTTGAGCAAAGCCGTACGCGAGTACAATAGCAAATAATGTTATTAAGGCTGTTTCAATAATAAACTGCCAGAAGAGTTGGCCCTTCATACTCCCTAGTACTTTCCTGATCCCGATCTCCTTCGATCTGTTGAGCGCCTGGGCTGTCGCCAGGTTGATAAAATTTACGCAGGCCGTTATGATCAGAAACGCGCCGATAAATAATAATGCCCATAGATATTTCTTGTCTGCATAACCATCCAGTTCAGGATTAAAATGAAGATCTGACAAGGGTTGCAGTTTGAACTTCCAGATATTCACGTCACGTCCCTTATAATATTTTTTCACTATTTTTTGCAAATCTGAAGTAACCCGTGCTACGGTCGCAGAAGGCTTCAATAAAGTAAATAACTGGCTCCCGCTATATACCCCGCCCCAGCTACTGTCGCCTGCGATCCATGGCTGGTGCTCTTTTAAATTATGGTAACTAAGATATATCTCGTGCGGCCTGTCTGTATTGGCAGGTATGTCTTTCAGGATACCCGTTACAGAGAAGGTGATACTATTGTTAAATTTGATGGTTTTCCCGATAGCTTCCTCGCTTCCAAAATATTTTTTAGCCATCTGCTGTGAGATCACTGCTGAATTCGGCTCTTTCAGTACCTGCTCCTTGTTACCCTTTAGTAAAGGGAAATTCATAATGTCAAAAAACTCAGGTTCCGCGAATGCAATGCCCCGCTCTTCCTGGAATTTTTTTACCTCCATTTCTCCCGGTACCGATATGAGCGAATTCCTGTAATCAATTACCCGGGCGGTTTTTTCCGCAAACGTAAACTCCGATCTTATGGCCTTACCTAACGGCGACGGCACAGCGCCGGAATAATCGATATCGCCGTCATGCCATTCAGTGTAAATGCGGAATATCCTGCCTTTATTATTATGGAATGTGTCAAAGCTGAGATGATAACTAACCAGGGCAAAGATCAATATACTGCAGGCTATGCCTAACGACAAACCAACGATATTGATCAGCGCATAAGATCTGTTGTGCTTTAAATTTCTCCATGCTATTTTAAAATAATTTTTTATCACTTTTTAAAGGTGTTTTAATTAAATAATGCGCGCTACTTTTTGATCATTAAAATAATATCGTACTTCAACCGCTTTATGCGGGTATGTGTTCTGCTATTCCGTTCTCAGGTTTTTAACAGGGTTGGCAACGGAGGCCTTATAAGTGTTTGATAAAATAGTACCCAGGCCAATGGTGAGCAAAAACAGGAAACTTACGAGTAAAGTACCCAGGCCGAAGGGGACCTGGTTCGCAAAATTCTGAATAAAGATAAAGGACAAAATATAGCCTACTGGCATAGCAATCAACCCCGAAATAATTATTAATTTTAAAAACCCCCTTGAAAGCAGCAACATTAATTGGATCGTTTCAGCGCCAACTACTTTTCGGATGCTGATTTCCTTCTGGCGTGTTTCTACTGTATAAATAACCAGTCCGAGTAAACCCAGGGACGCAATGGTGATAGTTATAAAGGCAATGAACCCGAGAGCAGAATACATGTCGCTTTGGTCTTCCCTGTCGGCGATCTTTTTATCAAGCCATTGATAAGTGAAAGGAACTTCCGGTTGTAAACTATGCCATACGGATAAAATTTGTTTTACTACCTGTTCCCTGTCTGCGCCGCGTACCGAAATATTTAAATAATTGAATTCACCCGTTTTGTTTCGTAGTATCAGCGGAGCGATCTGCCTGGCAACGCCTACATCATTAAAATCTTTTATAACCCCTATTATTTCTACCATTGTGCTATCATTTACCCACACTGATTTTCCGATAGCATTAACGGGTGCCTTAAAACTTAGCAGGTGAACAGCCTTCTCATTGATAATAACATATTTTTCTTGCACGTATTCTTCATTGGCAGGGAAATTGGAACCGGCAAGTAATTTTAACTTATGTACGGGTATCAAGCCGGCATCACCAAAGTAAAAGTTATTAAGGATGCCCTGCCCTTCCACCGGTTTGTTTAAAAAGACCTGGGTGGACCCGCTTCCTCTCATGCCAAATGTTTCAGAAGTTCCCGCAATCCTTTCTACTCCAGCGATGCGTGAAATTTCGTGGGAAAAGATTTTAGCCTTGGCCGGCACGGGGATAGTTAAAACGTTTGTTGAATAGAACCCGGGATCCAATGTTTCCATATAAGAAAACTGGCGGTAATATGCAGAAAGGAAAATAAGCACCAACAGGGAAAGGCTGAACTGAAATATCATCAGCCCTTTTCGCAAAGAAAGGTTTCCAAATAATTTTTGTGTTAATACTGTTTTCAGGACATGCACCGGTTTAAAGGCCGATAATATCCAGGCGGGGAAAGTACCCGCAAGCGCACCTGTTAGGATGGTAAAAAGCAGGGCTTCTGTTAATAGTTGCCCGCTGAGGTGAGTATTGGGTTTAAACTGCATCACAAGCAAACAGGCGAAACCAAGTGAAAGCAACGCGATCAATACGGATTCAATTATATATTGTGCGAATATCTGCCCGCGTGTAGCACCGGAAACCTTCCGGATACCTACTTCTTTGGCACGCGTAAGCGCCCTTGCAATAGTGAGGTTGGTGTAATTAAAACAAGCAGCAAGCAGCAGTATGAATCCTACCCCCACGATCGTTAACAATTTAGCCCAGACAGTGCCGCCTCCGATTTCATTATAAATGCCATCCGAACCGGGAGTGATTTTAGAAAGCGGCTGGGCAATAAATTTTACTTTCCCCGCATCAGACTTTAAGGCGGACTTTGCAGATACCTGTGCCAGCAACGAATTTAAATTTTTGGAAGTGGCGTTATTCTTCAATAAAACATAGGTATATGCGTCATTCATGGTATTCCAGTTCTTCTCTCGCACGGGTAATGCTTTTGCTTTTTCGAGTTGTGCAATTGATAACGAAGAGGCATAGGCATCAAATTCTATGTGAGACTTACCTGGAGGCTTTTCCAAAACCCCGGTCACCTGGAAAAGGCCCATTTTGTGGAGGTCGAGGGTTTTTCCGATGGGGTTAGCAGTACCGAAAAATTTTAGTGCTGTTTCATTGCTCAGTACGATCGCGTTGGTAATTGCCAAGGCGGATTGTTCATGTCCCAACGATAGCTTAAATCCAAAAACGGTAAAGAAAGACGAATCAGTAAAAGTGCCGTTAATGAACAAATCTTTTTCGCCGTACGCTCCCTTACCTTTTAATGCAGGATAAAGCTGGACAGCAGTTTCTACTATATTGTTTTGCTGGGATAACTCGTTCATTAAGGGCAAGGGTGTGCTTGCCAGCACATACTTATTGCTGTTTTTAGTTTCAACAATATCAGATAGCACCCGGTATGTTCTATGCACGTGAGGATGAAAAAGATCATAGCTCATCTCGTCTTTAACCTGTACCATCACGATCATGCATACGGACAGGCTTAAGGCGAGCCCGAAAATATTAATAAAGGAAAACATTTTGTGTTTCCAAAGATTTCTCCAGGCAATTTTAAA
>JBBJMD010000223.1:0-5907 GCA_037719925.1 Ferruginibacter sp. | reverse complement strand
AACTTTTTTTACAGGTTTTTAAAAAAAGCTGGTTATCTTTTCATTCGAATCGGCCGTTGAAACAGTAAGGCTGGCACGTTTTTGGCAAATTCTTATCCTTTAGAAAATATTAAGTATGAAATCTTTTTTTACCCTGTCCGTACTGGTAGTTTTGTTATCATCCTTCCTGAGTGTAGCGGGGATCGATGATGTAATAGCAGCGATGAAAACAGGTAATGTTGTTGGGATTGCCAAATATTTTGATAAAAGTGTTGAGATAAGCATGCCCGATAAAAGCAACAGCTATAGCAAGAGCCAGGGTGAACTGGTTTTAAAAGATTTCTTTGCCAGTAATCCCGTTAAAAGTTTTGAAATTATCCACCGGGGCGAAAATACGGGCTCACAGTTTTGCATCGGCACTTTGCAAACAAGGAACGGCTCTTACCGCACGACTATTTTTATGAAGCAAAAGGGCGAGCAGCAGGTGTTGCAGGAATTACGTTTTGAAAACAAATAATATCAATGGTTGAATGAGATCATTCAATCTCACTAATATTCGCCTGTAAGAGTTTACTTTTACAGGTTTTTTATTTTAATAGATTTGCGAATGATAAATTATGAAGATCAGTTATCCCTGCTTATAACAAATGCTTTGGCGGAGGATACGGGCGATGGCGACCATTCTACCCTCTCCGCCATATCCGCTGGCGCCAGGGGTAGTGCTGTATTAAAGATCAAAGAAAAGGGAATTCTCGCCGGGGTAGCCGTAGCAGAGAAGATCTTTCGTTTATTGCAACAAGGCATTATTTTTAATGTCGAAAAAAAGGATGGCGAAACGATGGCATATGGAGAAACGGCTTTTACCGTTGAGGCGGATGTGCATATCATCCTGCAATGCGAACGGCTGGTATTGAATTGTATGCAGCGCATGAGCGGGATTGCAACTCTCACCCATGAGTATGTCAACAAGCTAAAGGGTTACACAACCCGGTTGTTGGATACACGCAAAACCACTCCTAATTTCAGGTTGCTTGAAAAAGAAGCGGTCCGGATCGGAGGAGGTATAAACCACCGGTTCGGGTTATATGATATGATCATGTTGAAAGACAATCACATTGATTACTGCGGGGGAATAGAAAAGGCTATCGATAAGGCTTACACCTATGTACAAACGAAGAAGCCCGGGCTAAAGATCGAGATAGAAACCCGTAGTATTGATGATGTCCGACGCGTAATGGCGGTTGGTAAAATTGATCGGATCATGCTTGATAATTACACACCCGAAATGATAGCCGAAGCATTAAAGATAATTGGCCGGCAGTATGAAACAGAAGCAAGCGGGGGCATTAATCTGGAGAATATTGAAGCTTTCGCCGCTACCGGCGTGGATTACGTATCAAGCGGCGCAATCATTCACCAGGCCCGCAGCCTGGACCTGAGTTTAAAAGCCCTTGTTGTTGCTGGTTAATAACGCTAAAAGCTTCGGTGAATTATAAGATCACAAATAATATATTACCCCGGTAATATCATTTTGAATTAACAGCTGTAAGCGCCCCTAAAGCTGAATCAAAATCTATCACATGGCTAAAAGAAAAGTTAATGCGCCGGGTGGTTTGGTTTATTCAACCGACCCGGATTTTAAACAGGCAGAAGAATATTTCCAGGAACCGGAAACCTTAGTTCCTTCACAACAAAAACTCACCGTGCGATTGGACAAAAAACATCGTGCAGGCAAGGCAGTAACGATAGTTGAGGGTTTTACCGGTACTTCCGGTGACAATGAAGAATTGGGTAAACGGCTTAAGACTTTTTGTGGAACAGGGGGATCAGTAAAGGATAGGGAAATAATCGTCCAGGGCGATAACAGGGATAAAGTATTGCAATGGTTACAAAAAAACGGCTATTCAGCAGCAAGGAAAATATAATCATGATGCATTAAGCGTCTTTTCTTTCCGGAAGTATGGCCTGCTCATTCATCAAACTTAACGCCCCGCTTGGGCATTGCTTAACCTGGCCTGTAATCAGTCCCGTATCGGCCAGGTCCATATCGATCCATAGCCGTCTTTTAGTATTGAATACTGCGGAAAGCCCCCGTACACAAATTCCTGAATGAATGCATTTATTTGGTTGCCACAAAATGGTTATGCCATCCCTGGTTTAGTGACGTGTTTTAGTATCCATTTTTTATAAAATAATTTCGTAAATTCCTTATATAATTTACAACAAAAGGCCCTTTTTTGGGTTATTTTTGTTTAAATTGATACAATGATTTCAAAGATATCAGAAGGAATTACTGTTAGCGTAGAAACATTCTACCAGCCTGATTATAGCAATCCGGCAAACAGTGAATATATGTTTGCCTATCGGATCACTATTGAAAATAATAATGTGTATCCTGTAAAACTTTTGCGCCGGCACTGGTATATCTATGACGCCACGGGCACTTTGCGCGAAGTGGAAGGGGAGGGAGTTATAGGCGTACAGCCACAAATCAATTCAGGTGAAAATTACCAGTATGTGAGCGGGTGCAACCTTCGTACTGAAATGGGTAAAATGTATGGCACCTATTCTATGGAAAATGTTAATAATGGCAATAACTTTGATGTCATCATACCGGCCTTTGAAATGACCGTGCCTTTTAAGTTAAACTAAATGCCCCGGTACGACTATTTTGACCTATCTTTAAAAAAGGCATCTCAGCCAGATAATAATAAAAGCAACGATTTGCATTTTTTTCAAAATCCATATGTTTTATAATGGCAAAAGTAACATTCGACAATAGGAATAATCAATTCTATCAAAGTTTAAAAGTATCAGTCGACCAATATTTCATTACAAAGGGCATCAGTAAAACCGGGGACTGGAGGTTATATATCAAGACGGTTACATTAATCGGTTCCGCAATAGCCATTTATTGCAGCCTCATGTTTTTCAGGATGGATACGCTTCCCGCACTATTGCTTTGTGGAATGCTTGGTTTTATTTTCGCAAGCATTGGCTTTGCAGTAATGCATGACGCTAACCATGGCAGTTACAACACACGGCCCTGGGTAAATGATATGCTCGGTCTCTCCGCTAATGCACTCGGGGCAAGCTCTTTTTTCTGGAAACAAAAACATAATATCATTCACCATACTTACACCAATGTTGATGGCATAGACGATGATATTGCAAAGAGCCCTATCATTCGCCAGTGCGAATCACAAAAATGGGTCCCGGCCCATAAAATTCAACACCTATACCTCGTGCCTGTTTACGCCCTGTCATCTATTTTTTGGGTTTTTATCATGGACTTCACCAAGTATTTTTCCAGGAAAATATATACTACCGATGCCTGGAAAATGAGTACAAAAAATCATATCATTTTCTGGAGTACGAAAATTTCTTTTCTCATTTTTTATATGATACTCCCCATCATGGTTTGGGGCATCGGCCCATGGTTACTGGGATTTTTTATCCTGCATGCTGTAATGGGACTTACACTATCACTTGTGTTTCAACTTGCACATGTTGTAGAAAATACAGAGTTTGAAAATGTTGCTCTTGATCAGACCAAACATCTTGAGACCGCCTGGGCTGAACATGAATTAAAAACTACTTCCAATTTCGCGATGGACAATAAAGTGATCTCCTGGTTCGTGGGCGGATTAAATTTCCAGATAGAACACCATCTTTTCCCACGTATAAGTCATGTGCATTACCCCGCCATCAGTAAGATCGTGATGCAAAAATGTGCCGAGTTTAACCTGCCTTATAATAAATATGATACCATGTCCGAAGCACTGGTCTCTCATTTTAAGGTTATGAAAATGCTTGGAAAAAAACCTGTTGCCGTAAAGCACCGCAGTATGGTTGCAGCTTATAAATAAGATCTATTTTCTTCCTTCTCCTTAACAATTTCACAGCACAAAGACGTAATGAAGAAGGTACCGGGGTGTTTGCTAAATGTAGCGTATGCTCAGGGTTTATATTTCGCTTCCTGGAAGATGGTTTCGGCATCCAGGGCCAGCAATTGTTGTAAGCTCGTCGCAGTATTTTTTTGCATATACTTTTTTACGATCTGCCACCCGGCAAATGAGCCAATATTCCCTGGTGCGCCATCGCCCAGTTCCGGGGTTTTTGGTCCCTCCCCTAAGTAATTCTTGATGATATTTTTATCGGTTATTTGCAGGTAACCATTCTTTACAAACAAATCCCAGATAACGGCTTCATGCGAATACGCGTCCGCTAATTGTTTTTTAGTAAAACCGATCAGTTTATATTCTTCGGTGCCCGGTAAAAATTTTGCAAGGAGGTACAGTTTTTTTCCTTTTTCAACCAACTGGTTTGCCAGCGACTTGTCCTCTTGTTTTTCGGGATAAATATCGTTTATTATATTGTTCAAACAGTTTACGGCAATATAACCAGGTTCAAAACGGCCAGACACATACTCAGGGTAAGTTTCCTGAACCAATGAGGATTTATATAAATAAAAATCTTTACCTAAATGATGCTGAAGGCCTACCACAATAGCTTCTCCGGACAACAGGATATCTCCATATCCATCTGCAGGGCCAATATAAGTAATGATCTTTCCAGGTAATTTATAAGCGGGAAAATAATATTTCACCAATTGCAACCCGTGCTTTATCTCTTTTTCAAAGGGGCTAAAATCACTGAATTTTTTTTGCGAACTATCATAAACCGGCCGGTAAGCTTTAATGAATCCATTTACATAAGACGCGGCCGTATCTACCGGCCAGGAGGGATCCACATTTAGAATAGTTGACAAAAAAGTATTGGTAAAAGAAGGGTTATCGCTTTGCAACTGGAGGATATAATTAAACAGGTTACTGACCGTTGTATCAAACAATTTTTTTTCAAACCTGTCGGTAGAAATGTTGATTTTTATATTTGAAACATCAGGTATATTATCGGCGTTATTGCAGGAAACCAACATGGCACTAAATAAAATTGCGGGGATAGGTAATCTCATACTTATTATTAATGAATTGAATGTTTAACTTTGTAAAGAAGCTGTATCTAAATTAAGCCGGCTGGAAAATTTTTATCGCCATCAGTACCAGGGCAGGGACCTTACGGGAAATTGC
The DNA here is from genome assembly GCA_037719925.1 of Ferruginibacter sp. Taxonomy (GTDB): domain Bacteria; phylum Bacteroidota; class Bacteroidia; order Chitinophagales; family Chitinophagaceae; genus Ferruginibacter. Next base: position 838 of record JBBJMD010000223.1, on the reverse strand, counting down.
ATTCATTTGCAGCTAAACCAATAAATTGAATTTTAACCATAAAGTTAAGCCCCTTTACGGGTAGTAATATGAAAATATTCTTAGCACAGCAAAATTATCATATCGGCAATTTTGAAAGTAATACACAAAAGATCATCGCTGCCGTTGATGAAGCAAAAAAGCAGGGCGGTGATATCATTGTATTTAGTGAATTGAGTATCTGCGGATACCCTCCCCGGGATTTCCTTGAGTTTGATGACTTCATACGTAAATGTTATGCCTGTATCGAGCAAATAAAAGAACATGCAGATTCAATAGCGGTGATTGTTGGCGCTCCTGACAGAAACCTCATAAAGGAAGGAAAAGACCTCTTTAACGCGGCCTATTTTTTATATGATCGCCAGGTAAAAAGTATTGCTCACAAAACATTGTTGCCGACCTACGATATATTTGATGAGTATCGTTATTTTGAGCCGGCCTATGAATGGAACGTGATTGAATTTAAAGGAAAAAAGATTGCCCTCACGGTCTGCGAGGATATCTGGAACCTGGGCGACAACCCGCTTTACCGTATCTGCCCGATGGACAAACTGATGTTACACCATCCCGACCTCATGATCAATATATCCGCATCTCCTTTTGATTATACCCATGATGAGGGAAGGAAATCTATCGTTAAGGCAAATGTGACCCGGTACAAGTTGCCTATGTTCTATTGTAACGGGGTAGGCAGCCAGACGGAAGTTGTATTTGACGGAGCATCACTGGTATATGATAAAGATGCCAATCTTTGCGGCAGGCTTCCAACCTTTGTGCGGGGAACGATTTGAATAAATTTTATTCTCATTTAACCCAAAAT
>JBBJMD010000222.1:0-5926 GCA_037719925.1 Ferruginibacter sp. | reverse complement strand
GAGGGCCAGGATATACTTTGAAAAGTGAGAAGATTTTGAGCCATTCATCAACACAGCTAACCAATATGAAATAAAAAGAGCTAAGGAAATCTGTGATGAGGTAATTAAGAAATTTCCAAAAACTGAAGGAGCTGTTAACTGCGCCAATTTATTACTGCAAATTTTGCAGCCCTCCCTTAACCTTGAAACTGAAAAAGTAAATGTGCCGGGGCAACCTTTCAGAACCCTTGTGGAATATAAAAATTCAAATGATATTTATTTCCGCATTCTTAAAACCTCCAAAGAAAATATAAGAAAGTTCAACACCGGCAATGATGATAAACTATGGAAAGAAATTATTGCAGGGAAGCCTTTCCGGAGTTGGAAAGTAACCATGCCGGATTTGCAGGATCACCAGGAACATTCCGCTGAAATAAAAGCAGATGCCTTGCCCATTGGTATGTATTTTATACTGGCCAGCCTTGATGAGAATTTCTCGATGCAGAAAAATATTATCTCCAGGCAGTTGATCTTTGTAAGCAATATCAGTTATGTACATACTAATAATAACGATTACAATGTAATGCACCGGGAAACAGGGCAGCCATTGCCCAATGTAGCAGTGCAGGTATGGGAAACAAAATATAATTATAATATCAACAGGAGTGATGAGGTAAAAGCGGAGAGCTATACCACGGATAAAAATGGGTATTTTAAATTGAGAGGATCAAAGGAATACCGGAGCTTTCTTCTGCAGTTTTCCGGAAATAATGACGAGCTCTTCCTGGATGAAAACAATTATGATAACATTTATAACAGTATCGAACAGGAAATAAAACCGGTCAGTTTCTTGTTTACCGACCGGTCAATTTACCGGCCCGGCCAAACACTTTACTTTAAAGGCATTGTTTTGAAAAAAGGAATAAACGCTTCGGAAACTTCTATCCTGCCAGACTTTAAATCAAACCTGGTTTTAAAAGATGTTAACGGGCAAAAAATAAATGAAGTGCAGACTTTGACGAACGAATACGGCTCCTATCATGGCACATTTAAATTGCCGGAAGGTGTGTTAAACGGCCAGTTTTCCTTATTTGATGAAGCTACGAACACTTCTAAAGATTTTAGCGTAGAGGAATATAAGCGGCCGAAATTTTTTGTAGAAGTTTTAAAACCATCAGGCACATACCGGGTATTGGATAGTGTAAAAGTAAGCGGAACAGCAAAGGCATATGCCGGCAATACAGTGGATGGTGCAACGGTGAAATATCGGGTGGTGCGCAAAGTGCGTTACCAGCCCTGGTGGTATGATACATATGGAGGGTATGGCCGCAGGATCATGCCTCCCGGCAGGTCGGTCGAAGAGGTTGAAATAACGAATGGCGAAACCACTTCCAACGCTGGCGGTGAATTCCATATTAATTTTAAAGCATTGCCGGATGAATCGATTCCTAAAAAGGACCAGCCTACTTTTTATTACGAAGTGAGTGCGGATGTTACGGATACAAATGGCGAGACTAGGAGTGGTGAAACCTCTGTAGCGGTGGCCTACCAGGCAATCAAATTAAGTATTGAATTGGCTGGAAGAATAAATGCAGACAGTTTAAAAAATCTTAAAATCCGGTCACTTAATATCAATGATATTTTTGACAGGGCAAATGTTAATGTGGCCATCTATAAAATTATTGCGCCCAATAAAATTTACAGGGTGCGGTATTGGGAAATGCCGGACCAGTTTGTAATGAGCAAGGATGAATATGCCGGCTACTTTCCGTACGACCTCTATAAAGATGAAAACCAGAAAGATAAATGGCCCCTTGGCGAAAAGATTTCTGAAAACAATGATTCTACCAGCATTGCCGGAGAGTGGAAATTGTCCAATGTGCCACTAATATCCGGATGGTATAAAATTATTGCCAGTACCATAGATAAATACGGGGAAGAAGTAAAGGCAGAAAAAATCGTCTTTATCCAGGCTAAATCCGGGCCTGCACTGGCTGATGAACCAATATCTGTAACTGTTGATCAGCAGGAATCCTTTCCCGGGCAAACGATCAGGTACCAAATCAAAACAGGTTTAAAATGTATGGCTGTTCAGAATTTGACTAACATGGACAAAAACAATGGCAATAATTACGCAACGATTAAAGTCGGCAAACCTTATCAAAATGAAATAAAGGTAACTGAATCTGACCGGGGCGGGATAGCGATGAGTTACGTATTTGTGAAGCATAACCGGGTGTACAAAGGTGAAGAAAATTTTTCGGTCCCCTGGAATAATAAAGAACTGGTTATTAGTTATCAAACCTTCCGTGATAAAATATTGCCGGGTAGTAAAGAAAAGTGGACGGCGAAAATTAGTGGGAACAAAGGAGATAAAATAGCGGCGGAAATTCTGGTGAGCATGTATGATGCAAGTTTGGATCAATTTAAAAAACAAAGCTGGAATTCTTTAAATATATGGCCCGGGCTGACACACAGGATCACCTGGGGGGAGAATGGATTTAGTTCAGTGAATTCAGAAGAATATACCAGGTTATACTATCATTATTGGGAGACAGCTCGGAAAACCTATGACAGGTTATTACCAGTATTTTCTCTTAGCCGGTTAGATGAAGTTGTGGTAGTTGGCTATGGAACCAGGAAAAAAAGTTTACAAGGCGCCGCTGAAACTTTGGAATCGCTCACTAAAGGAGTATATGCCTTTAATATGGCCCCTTTGCAAATGGCAACTACAGACTCCATGGGTGATCTTAACGGGGAAGAAAAAGCCGGGGAGGATAAATCTGCTGTTTCTATCAGCGCGAAACCAAAACAGGACAATATACAGGTGCGCAAAAATTTTAATGAAACGGCCTTTTTCTTTCCAGACCTTACAACCGATGCAGAAGGAAATGTTTCATTCAGTTTCACTATCCCTGAAGCATTGACGGAGTGGAAATTAATGACCCTTGCACATACGAAAGATCTTTCAAGCGGATACCTTGAAAAATCAGTTGTAACGCAGAAACCATTAATGGTACAACCGAACGCGCCAAGGTTTATGAGAGAAGGCGACCGCATGGAGTTTAGTGCGAAAATTGTGAACCTAAGCAAGAGCGAAATTACAGGTACCGTCCAATTAGAATTATTGGATGCGGCAACTAATAAACCTGTTGATGGATGGTTTAAAAATGTTTTTCCAAGCCAGTATTTTACCGTACCTGCCGGTCAGAGCACACCAGTAAAGTTTCCGATCGAAATACCATTTAATTACAATGCTGCGATGACTTACCGGGTAATTGCGAAATCTTCCAGCAATAGCCAGGGAACTTTTTCTGACGGCGAAGAAATGGCCCTGCCCGTACTAACTAACAGGATGTTGGTTACTGAAGCTGTGCCTTTAAACTTACGGAATACAAATAAAAAAGATTTCAGGTTTGAAAAATTACTTAAGAGCGGCAACAATACTTCATTAACCAACCATGGTTTAACAGTAGAGTACACATCAAACCCCGTGTGGTATGCTGTGCAGGCTTTACCTTATCTTATGGAATATCCGTATGATTGCGCAGAACAAACTTTTAACCGCTATTATGCAAATAGCCTGGCGGCTTATGTAAGCAATTCGATGCCGAAAATAAAAGCAGTATTTGACAAATGGAAAACCCTGGACACCGCTGCATTACTAAGTAATCTCCAAAAAAATGAAGAATTAAAATCAGTATTATTGGAGGAAACGCCCTGGGTAATGGATGCGCAAAATGAGCAGCAGCAAAAGAAAAACATTGCATTGTTATTTGATTTGGCAAAGATGAACGGAGCATCTGATAATGCATTGACAAAATTAAAGGAAATGCAAAGGTCAAACGGGGGGTTTGTCTGGTTTAAAGACGGGCCCGACGACCGTTATATGACACAGTATATTATAACTGGTATCGGCCATCTTAGAAAATTAAATGCCTTATCTGGAAAAGAGTATGCAAAAATAAAAATGTTGGTAGATAGAGCGGTCCCGTACCTGGATAATAAAATCAGGGAAGATTACCAGTACCTTTTAAAGTACAAAGTCAATCTTAAAAATAATAACATCGGCCACACTACTATTCAGTACCTCTACATGCGAAGCTTCTTTGATGAATACGATATTGCACCCAAATCAAAGACCGCCTATAATTATTTCCTGGGACAAGTAAAAAAATACTGGTTAAGCCAGGGAAAATATATGCAGGCAATGATCGCGCTGGCGCTCTATCGTACAAAGGACGAAATTGTTCCGAAAGCAATCATCCGGTCACTGAAAGAAAATGCAATCACCAGTGAAGAAAATGGAATGTATTGGAAAGATTGGGGCGCAGGCGGAGGTTATTACTGGTACCAGGCCCCTGTTGAAAGCCAGTCAATGGTGATAGAGGCATTCAGTGATATAGATAGAAATCCTACCACAATCAATGATTTGAAAACATGGTTATTAAAACAAAAACAAACGCAAAACTGGAGAACCACAAAAGCGACAGCGGAAGCCTGTTATGCATTACTGCTGGGGGGAAGTAGCTGGTTAACTGAAGAAAAGGAAGTAACCATTTCTTTGGGAAATATTACTGTTAACAGCACGGATGATCAAACTGAAGCAGGCACAGGTTATTTCAAAAAAAGTATTGAGGGAGAAAAAGTAAAAGCGGAAATGGGAAATATATCAGTAAGCACCAGGGCAGAAAATGGGAAAGCCGCTTTACCCGGGAGCACTTCATGGGGATCCGTTTACTGGCAGTACTTCGAAGACCTTGATAAAATAACTACCGCGGCTACTCCTCTTAAGTTAACAAAGGAATTATTTTTAGAAAGAAACACGGACAAAGGGCCGGTATTGGATAAATTAAGTGATGGTGCCAGTTTGAAACCAGGAGACAAAATAAAAGTGCGGATCGGTTTAAAGGTAGACCGGGATATGGAATATGTACATCTGAAAGATATGCGTGCGGCCTGTATGGAACCGGTGAATGTGATCAGCGGGTATAAATACCAGGGCGGCCTGGGTTATTATGAAAGCACCAGGGATGCCAGTACGAACTTCTTTTTCGGGTGGCTTGCAAAAGGTAGTTATGTATTCGAATACCCGGTGTTTGTAACACATTCCGGCAACTTTAGTAACGGAGTCACCACTATTCAATGCATGTATGCCCCCGAATTTACCAGTCACAGCGAAGGCATCCGGGTAAGTGTGGAAGGTGAAAAAGCGCCTTAATATTTTTGAAAAACCACGCTTGAGGAAAGCATATTTTTGACCTTTCACCGAATTAACCAGTACAACGATGGAGTAAACGGCTCCTGCTGATCCTGGCAAACGATCGAAATATAGGAAGGGATATTTTCATTTCTATGGTTAATTTTGTTACCTTTGCAGCCCCGTAAGAAATTTGAACGGGATTAATTAATTTTAAAACTAAAAACAGGGAAATGAACAACTACGAATTGATGGTGATTTTTACCCCTGTGCTGTCTGAGGAGGAATATAAAGCCGCTCAGAAAAAATTCGAAACCCTTGTTACAGACAACGGTGGCGAAGTAACGCACACGAACCCCTGGGGACTGAAATCACTGGCCTATCCGGTAGCCAAAAAGACAACAGGTCTTTATTGGGTTATGGAATATACAGCGCCAACCAGCTTCAATGAAAAGTTGAAAATTCAACTTTTGCGTGATGATTCCATCATGCGGCACATGTTCACTGTACTCGATAAATACGCCGTGGAGTACAATGACAGAAAGAAAAGTGGTGTAAAACATTTTAAATCAAAAACAGCTGAAACAGCGGAGGCATAAACCATGGCAAAAGCAAACGAGATAAAATACCTCACGGCGATAAAGCAGGACAAACGTCCGAAGAAATACTGCCGCTTTAAAAAAATGGGCATCCGCTATATTGATTATAAGGATGGTGATTTTCTTAAGAAATTCCTTAATGAGCAAG
>JBBJMD010000221.1:0-5934 GCA_037719925.1 Ferruginibacter sp. | reverse complement strand
GAACGAATCAACAAACTTTTTCACTACCGCGTAAAAACGGATATCACCATCAAATAAAAACGAATGCTCGATGGGCATTACATAAATCGGGAAATCCTGCAGTTCATTTTCAAATTTCTTTAATCGCACCCCATCTTTCTCGGTAGTAAGTATGATCTTATTTACGGAGGCGATCTTCTCAAATTTCTTTTTTATTTCTTCCATATCATCAATCGAAAAAATATGGTGGTCGGGGAACCGTAGCATATCGCATGACTTAACCCGCGGAACCAAAAATTCCTGCAATGGTTTTGGATTGGCAATGCCACAAACTAACAACACATCGGTACTTTTTGTAACTGTAATTATCTTATGGTAGAATAAATGATATGGTGGCGTGTACAATATTGTTGTAAAGAATACCTCCTGGCCGGTCTTTGGATTTAACTCGGCCAGCACAATGTCGCGCTCCGCCGCTCCAAGATCCGGACTGCACTTTGATACAATGATGATCTCTGCTCTTTTAGCGCTTTCCCTGCCATCTCTCAGGTCGCCAGCCGGAATCAACAGGTCCCTCGTATACAGATTTTTATGATCGGTGAGTAGTATGTTTAGGCCGGCTCTTACTGTACGATGCTGAAAGGCATCATCCAGGATAATGACCTGTGTATCCGGCCTATCCTGCAACAACTGTGGGATCGCTACCAGCCGCTCTTCTCCTACGGAAACAGTAATTTCCGGAAATTTCAAGTGGAATTGCATTGGCTCATCTCCAATTTCCAAAGCAGTAGTATCCGCACCTGCAATTCCATATCCCCTGGTTTTTCGTTTGTATCCACGACTGAGGGTTGCAACATTATACTCGACAGACAGGATTCGTACCAGGTATTCCACCATGGGCGTTTTGCCGGTACCGCCTATAGCAAGATTGCCGATACAAATGATCGGGAAATTGAACGCGGAAGATTTTAAATAATTTTTATCAAAAAGCCAGTTCCGTATTTGTATGATGATACTATATAAAAAGGAGAATGGAATCAACAAATATCGAAAGCGCTTTATCATGAATAGATGGTCCAAATGATGGTTTAATAATGAATGGCAAAATTAGCCCTGGCAATGATCCAACTTTTTGCTATCATCAAAACTGGTAGATTGCGTTCGGGGTGATGCCATAATTTAATTTCACATCAAATTTATTAACATCTTCCACCTGGTCGACAGGATCAAAATAACTAAAGCCTATTTTCATGCAATCTTTCCGGCAATGCCTTAAGAAACGATCATAATAACCTTTTCCATACCCTACCCTGTTTCCCTTGATATCCATACATAGTAAAGGAACAATCACAAGGTCGATCTCCGTCCGGAACATATCGATACCATCAACAGGTTCTGCTATCCCGTATTTGTTTTCTTTAAAAATGGTGTCATCATCCACCACAACAGATATCAGTTCAGGATGTTTCTTCCCTTCCTTAATTACCGGGTAAAATAATTGTTGACCTGGATTTTTAAAGTAACAATAGTCTGTAATTAGCTGAGGATCAAATTCATTTAAATTTTTTATTGGTGCATATGTCATGATAAGGGAAGGTATATCGATGACTATTTGTTGAAACCTGATCAATAACAAATCATCCAATTTTATACGATCCCTGGGATTTAACAACATCCTCTTTTCCTTGTAGATGACCCGGATTTCTTGTTTTTTCATTTATGAAACTTGAAAATGAGGCAATAGGCGATGCGCAAGAATGGCAATTGCAAGGTGCATTTTAGCGCTGGTAACCGAACGTTATGATATGGGTGAATTAAGATGGGCCTGAGCAACGAACACAAAGAATGATTAACATTACAAAATAAATATAGAGAAAATTGTAGTCCCATAATTCCGTTCCGTTTTGTAATGCGCGTATTTTTTATAATCATTTCGTGGAGTATGTTCCAAAATAAACCATCCGCCCGGCTTCAATAATTTCTTCTCAAAAACTTTTTTAGGCAATTCATCTATCGTTGCCAGCGAATAAGGGGGCCCGGCAAAAATAAAATCAAATTGCGTGGCCGAGGTTTCTATAAATTTAAAAACATCGGCTTTAATCACTTTTAAACCGCTGAATGTTAACTCCTGTGCAGTCTTTTTTATAAATTCATACATAAAAGTATCTTTTTCCACTACGGTTATGTCAGGCACTCCCCTGCTTGCCATTTCATAACTTATTGAACCCGTACCACCAAAAAGATCGAGCGCGCTAAGCGTTTCAAATTCAAGATTATTCTGCAGGATATTAAAAAGTGCCTCTTTAGCAATATCAGTAGTAGGCCTTGTATAAGGCATCTTCGCGGGTGGATTAAACTTTCTGCCGCCATGTATACCACTGATTATACGCATGATGCTATGGCAAATAAATGACTAAAATAATGGGGTGGATATTGTTCAATCTCCCGGGGATATTGATATTGACCAGGCAGACCTTCAAATTGTAATTGGAGGAAGTATTTATTCAATTCAGCGTACAAGATTGAATTTTCTTCTATCATGCCGGTGAGGTAGACCACTATATCCTCCCGGTTTTGTGAAATTCCTGCAAAGATTAAGCAGGTGGAAAGCCACATCTTCCAGGATGCGGTAGTAATAATTTTGCATTACCTGCATCTTGCCGTCCTTTACAAGTAACACTTTTAACTGGCCTGTATTAAAAATACAATACAGATGATTGGGCTGCTCATTGATCATTCCTGGTAACAGGGAAAACAGGTGATAGTTGCCAGCATCTTCGAAATACCGGCTTATCACCATTTCGATTACCGCGGGGATGCGATAAATATTATGTATGTCTTACTTAGACATAAAATCAGACCGTGTTACCCTTTCGTTAACATCCCCATATACAAGTTCCAGCAATGCGCTGTTATCTGTATCGTTCATAAATTGAGAGGGTACCAGCACGGTTGCGGCATATCCATAAATGATTTGCACTTTATTGAACTTTTCTTTTAAAAAAGGTTGATCAGCAATGATCTGGTGAATAAAAGCAGCTACGGTTTCATCTGTACTGCCAGTAGGAAAATGATATACCGCCAATAAAAAACAAACACCGTCTTCCATAACAATGTATGAAAGACCCATGGCGTCGATCTCTATATAGAGAACTGCCTTAGTGGTATCGGTGATTGAAGATTGTATATAAAAGGAAGGGCTCAAAAGTATTAATTAAGCAGGCAAAATAAGATAATTTTGCCGACATATGGAAAGTACGAATGCAATAAAAAATTTAAAGGTTACGGTTTCTTATGGACAAATACTTTCTATCGCCCTGCCAATAACACTTGCAATACTGATACCGCAAATAAATTTGCTTACCAATAATATTTTTTTAGGTAACCTGAGTACGGAGGCTTTGGGGAATGCGGGCATAACGGGCGTATTCTACCTGATCTTTGCTGTGGCAGGAAATGGGCTCAACAGCGGGATGCAAACTGTTTTTTCAAGGTATGCAGGTAGCGGTGATACGGATGCATTTAAAACTATTTTAGCCCAGGGAATGCGGATAAGTTTACAGTTCGCAGCTGCCGGAATATTGATCACCTGGTTCGTGGCCCCTTATGTTATGCAGCGTGTTGCTGCGCCCGGATCTTACCCGGAAGAAATGAGTTTTTTAAGGATCAGGATTTTGGGACTGCCTTTCCTGTATCTTTTTCAAATGGGAAATGCTTTTTTGGTATCCTCCTTAAACACACGTTACCTGATGATCGGTTTCATATGCGAAGCTTTATTAAATATCTTCCTTGATTACCTGCTTATTTTTGGCAACTGGGGTTTTCCAAAAATGGGTTTTAACGGCGCAGCACTGGCCTCTGTAATTTCTGAAGCGATTGGCTTTGCCGTGGTCTTTTTCGTTTTATACAAAACAGGTTTACAAAAGCAATATTCCCTGTTAAAAAATTTTACGTACGATGCAAAAAAAAGCAAGGAGATTTTAACAGTGGCCGCTCCGCTCATTTTACAATTTGTCATAAGCGTTACAACCTGGCTCGTATTTTTTATTTTGATAGAAAACAGGGGGATTGCTGCAAAAGCTATCAGCAACACAATGAGAAATATATTTGGTATGGTGGGTGTCTTTGTATGGGCATTTGCGGCTACCTGTAATAATATGGTAAGTAATTTAATAGGCCAGCGAAAAGAGGAAAAAGTCATCCTGGCAATTAACAGGATCATGGTGCTCAGTATATGTTGTTGTGGAATGATGTGTTTGATAATTAATATTTTTCCGGCAGAATTTTTTGGGTTATTTGGCCAGGATAAAATATTTGTGGAACAGGGAATTCCGGTGCTTAGGATCCTAAGTGCCGGCCTCATCATCATGAGCATCTCAAATATCTGGTTGAATGGTATAACTGGAACAGGCAAAACCCGGACGAACCTGGCAATTGAGATCATTGCCCTCATAATGTACATGACCTATACCTGGATATTTATGAAGGTTAATTATATTTCACTCGCTGTGGCCTGGAGCAATGAACTCGTGTATTGGAGCACAATATTTGTGGGCTCCTTCTTTTATATGAAAAGCGGCAAATGGAAAACCGCACCCCTTACTGCAGCTGGTGGTGAAAGTAATCAATAAACCTTAAGTAAGCGTTTCAGATCAGGGTGCCAAATGGTTAGATTGAGTATTGAGACAGCAGACCAATTACCTTAATCTTTTATCTAATAAAATAAACTAATTATGTGTTAAGTAGATATATAAGAAAAAAAACTATCAGCCTGTAAGCCGGATTCTGTCCCCTAATAAATTAGGGTGGCCATCATTTATCTTGCCATAACATTACTGCTATGATCTAGCTGCCTACCCTCCAACGCTGCCGGAATCCGGCATCGAACGGGCCGCTCTCCGCGTTGGTGTACATGGCATTACAGCACATAAGGTTTACCCCCTACTGCAGTTACCTGCAACAACCGTAAGCTCTTACCTCACGTTTTCACCCTTATCCTCTCGTGATCAGATCCGGGGATCCGGAATGTCAACGAGAAGACGGTAATTTTCTGTGGCACTTTCTGTCATACGCCAAGGTGTTGCCACCAATGGCATAGCCCGGCGCTTAACCGGTATGCTGCCCTTTGCTGTCCGGACTTTCCTTCCTCCCTAAAGGAGAACGATGGCCTGGCTGATAGAACCGCGAAGATACTATTGAAATTCAATCAGCGGGAAGTATTGATCTAAATAAAAATCCTGGTAATGGGATACCAGGATTTTATAAAACAGGATAAATTTTTTATTGAACGATGATCTTTTTAGTAAAGACCCCTTCCGGTAAATAAACCATAATAGTATAAACACCGCTCGCTAAGCCGTACAGCGGAACTTTATAGATACCATCTACAGCATTCACTCCATCCTGCCGCAGAATTTTTTGACCGGCAGTGTTGATCAATTCAACATTGGCTTTTTGAGTAGTGCCAATAATGTAAAGGTTTGCCTGGCCTTTTACCGGGTTCGGACTCACAGATATGGAGATGCCGGCGCCGGGTTTAAGCCTTGCATCACGGACAGGAGAGAATAAATGTTTGTTGTCGAAATCTACCTGGCGCAACCGGTAATAATACGTTATCCCAGGTTGTACATAATTGTCTGTAAAGTTCCAGGTGGCAGTGGATGAGGATGTCCCATGCCCGTTAACCCAGCCAACCTGTACAAAACCTGTACCGTCGAGGCTACGTTCAACGATGAACCCACGGTTGTTTATTTCCTGCGCTGTTTGCCAAACCAACTCAATGCTTTTCTGATGAGGTGTAGCATGGAAACTTATAAAGTTTACTGGTAAAGTTGTAAGCGGGGAGACCAGTACAAACTGCGAAAAACCAGTAAAATTCCCTGAATAGGTAATGTAGCCCGCGGTGGCATCTTCAAAAACAGTTGGCGTAATGAGTTCTGCATTATTAAGATCGAG
>JBBJMD010000005.1:0-56490 GCA_037719925.1 Ferruginibacter sp. | reverse complement strand
AGCGGTGTCTTTATGATATAACGAAACAGGCTTTGCAAGAAAGAATCAGTTCGGGAGATTGAGGCCTGGTGATGAGCCCAGCTGAAAATTAGGAAGGACTGAGGTAAGTCAGATCATATATGTGAAAGGGAAAAAATGTGCCGAAAACCGACTTGCGGACACGTACTTTGCCCGTCGGCTTGCTAAGGAAGGATAACCTAAGCCTGGGCAGTTGGACCGCCGAAAGTAAACGGAACCTCTAATTGCTCCAGATCCTGGATAGTCCCATTGGCTGCCTCGAATTTTTTTACATTCTCAATCATTGCTTTCATAAAGCGTTTAGCGTGAAAGGGGGTAAGTATGATCCGGCTTTTTACCTTGCTTTTGGGGGTGCCCGGCATTACATTCACAAAATCAATGACAAATTCCGCGTGGCTGTGGGTAATAATGGCAAGATTAGCATATTCCCCTTCGGAAACTTCTTCTGAGATCTCGATATTAAGCTGACTTGGTTGTTCGGGCATACTCATACACTTCATTATTGATTAGATGCAAAGATAATTACATACCGGCCAAATATCCATCTTTCGTTTTAACGCTTCAAATGCCCGGATTCATTCAAGCCTGTCATTTCTAACATCCTGTTTGCAGACTAAATAAATTACATCAATTAAAATTGATACAGTGCCTGTAATTTAACTTCTGTTTTTTTATTACCGGCTATTTCATCAAGGCCAGAACCAATTTCGGTCTGCACTTTGTAAATGGTTTGGGCGCACCGTAGCCATACGCTTAACTTTTTAGTGAGGTCGTAGTTGACATTGACATAGTAACGGTAACCCTTTTCGTAAAAAACGGGAATGGAGAAACTGTATAAAACGTCATTTTCATAGGCATAGGCGGCTGTCGTAACCATCGGTATCAAAATATTGCAGCCGTACACTTCCCGAATATCGCTTCATCAGGGGTTTAATGATACAATCAATATAACTCAAAAAGCCATGTTGAGCCCCTGCCCCTTTCTTATCAAACCAGAGTATTTCTACCCGGTTACGCACGGTAAGCGTACTATTTAGTTTATAGCCAATTTGGGAGCGTACGCTCTGCTTTAGCTTGGGAACCACCGGCGAAAGTACCAGGTCGGCAGGGTTAAAATTTTTGGCTTTGGATTCTGTACGGTAGCGGAAGTACATATCGAGTTGGCGGTTGGGTTTATAAGAAGCCTGCAGCAGGTAATCCGTACCCGTGGAAGTAGCGTCCACCAGGTATTTCAGCCAGGGGAACTTATAAAAATCCGCGTACGCGTCTATCCTCCAAAAGGCATTCGGCCTGATGCTGATACCGGCATACAACCCTTTTTCATTAGTAGGAAAAGTACTTTCTGTAAATGCATTGGTATACAACGACTGTTAGGTTTTTGAAATATTCCTGTACAACAGGCTCATATCAATTTTTGAATCCACACTAACGATCAAACCGTTTACAAAAGCCTTGTCAAAATTATTGGTAACCGCTGCCTCTCCAAAAAAATGGATATTTTTATAACCGTAACTATAATCGGCACTATAGTTCCCAAAATTTTTCCCGGAAATAGCGTAAATATTATACGGGTCATCCGCTTTATTGATAGGTAATTTAAATTGATACTGCACAGCATTTATTCCTAAATGAAACCTTCCAGAATTATATGCCAGGTTGCCACCCACCGTAAACTGGCGCTGCACGCCTTTATCATCTGTTTCGCTTTTGGTGCGATGAAGGCCGGAAGTTTGTAAGGAAGAAATAAAACCGTTGCTAAAGATCGTATCCTGCGAAAAATTCGCATCTACTCTTTTATACGAGACAAAGACCGTGGCTTCCAGATTGTTTTTTGATACGGTGACCCCTGCCCCCCGGTGGAAGTTTACCTCGCCCGCAGAATTATAGGGCCTCAGAACGGCCAGCTGCCTTTTTATATTAGCAACATCAGGGCTTTTCTTAAAAGCAAGCCCCTGCCATTGCGTGAGGCCCTGCCCAAGGTTTACAGTAAAATCACCCAGGGCTATGGATTTGATCCTACCAATGTTCCTGGCAAAAAGATGGGCTGAGTAAAAATCAAATCCGCTTTTTTGCCTGCCTTTAAAAAACTGTTCCCCTGCATCCTTTTCTCCCAGAACCCCATATTGGAACAAATTTTTATACTGGTATTTATAACGGATGAAAAGCCGTTGCCGTGAACCAGGATAATAATTACCAGTAGTGCCGGGATCAAGGATGAACCCCTTTTGTTTTTCAAGAACCATTGTCATCCTTGTCAGTACGGTAGCCGTTCCACCCCTCACCCGCTCTCTTATGGAAGCAAGTAAATTTTGGGGCACACTAACGGTTATGTATGGACGAAGTCGCCGGACTAACTGCAGATCGAAGCCTGGTACGGCCTGCAACTCATATATACTCAGGAAGTTCCCAAAGAGTTTCCGATAGCTGATGAGATGTTGCAACTGTAAGGGTGAAAACATATTTAATTCCGTCAGGGTAGTTATGTCGGCGGAATTAAGGTTAATGGGATTTTTCAAAAACTGGCGCATCGACTGCAAAAATGAATCATCCTCTGTTTCCGCATCCTCATTGTTTTCGGTGATAGCCTCCAGTTGTTGTTCTACAATATTTGGAGGCGTTACTGGTACCTGAGCATTTAAGGTAAAACAGAAAAAACAAGTGATAAAAGGTAAGTACCTCGCCCCACGGGCAATGAGTGACCCCGTCAGCATCCGAGTCGTCCGGGGAATATTGAAGGGCCGCAATATTTTAAATAAGATATCCATTAAGGAAGGATAGGGTTGGTTGCACCAGTACCTCCCCGGGCCGGTAAAATATGATCGGGGGACCCGCCAAAATTCATGATCAGTAACAGCCCCGGGGACCAGCCAAGCTGGGGATGATAACTACCACTGATGTCTATGCGCAATTTACTCCAGCTAATGCCCACGCCAGCATAAGTTGCCGAAGATGCAGATGATATCCCCGCCCTTGCAAAAAGCTGCTTTGCGAATTGGTATTGTACCCCTGCATTTACGTTTCCCGGGTAACCTTCCTCCTTCACTACCTCGGCGCTCAAAAAAAAACTTTCCGAGGCGTCATAGCCCAATCCCACTTTATAGGCGGCCGTCAGCTTCTCTTCTATTCCGGCAAAATTGCCGCCAACCGGGTTATACACATGAATGCCCAAATTCAGTTGTTCGGTTAAATGGAGCAGTGCCCCTATTTCAACATTAACTGTGTTTGCATTTATATACGACGGTACGCGGTAGCTGTAATAATTAAATTGTATCCCAATATCCAACCTGGAACCGAGGTTCCTTGCGTAAGCCAGTCCGACCTGGCTTTCATTAAAACTTTTAAAACCCGCGTATTTAAGGCTGATGCCAAAATTTCCAGACTTAGAGGGGATGGCGATAGCGGCGGTATATAAGCTGGTTGCTTCGAGCAGGAACCGTCTTTCGCCATACACCCCCGCTGCTAAGTCCTCTGCCTGGGCAAGTACCGCCTGGTTATTTACGAAAGAGAAAACATCCGTGTGTTTTGTGCTGTAGGCGCCGAGGCCGAGGTAAATGGCTGAAATTGGCTGGCGTAATGATTGAGGGAATACCAACTGAATTAAGACCAGTAAAGAGATCAGCGTGAGTATACTTTTTCTCAAAGCGTTGCCAGTTTATTGTATCAATAAAGATAAATCGGGGTTACTATCAAATGGAGCCACCAGGGAAAAAATAAAAATAAATGTTAATATGAACCCCCTGTGTATTGGCACAGATCGTTTTACGTTACAAGTTTTCTCAAACTCGTAATGCGTATTCAATTCTCATCTTACCGCAGGATAGTTGATCAACCCGCCCCTTCTTATATCGTGTATGAATCAAAAATAGGCATATCTGAAAATCACTCCCTATTTAAATCGCGATGTTAACACCATCATTGCCTGGTGGAAAAAACATGGGGCGGTGCAGGACAGGTGTTTTGAGCTATTTTGTTACTATTTTTGCAGGATGCAAATATTGGACGGCAAAATCGTGTCCCAGGCGGTTAAGGACATAATTAAAGAAAAGACAGCCTTGTTAAAATCAGCCGGAAAAAAAACACCGCATCTTGCGGCAGTATTAGTGGGAAATGATGGCGCAAGCGAAACTTATGTGGCCAGTAAAGTAAAAAGCTGTGAGGAAATAGGCTTTACCAGCACCCTGATACGGCTGGATGCCATGATCACCGAATCAATCCTCATTGAAGCGATTGAAAAATTAAATCATGAGGATGATGTAGATGGGATACTTGTACAATTACCCTTGCCAAAGCAGATCAGCGAAGAAAAAATAATCAACCTGGTTCACCCGGATAAGGACGTTGACGGGTTTCACCCGGTGAGTGTAGGCAAAATGGTACAGGGGATGCCGACATTTATTCCGGCGACGCCTTATGGCATAATAATGATGCTGGAACATTATCATGTAGAAACAAAGGGCAAGCATGCCGTTGTTATCGGAAGAAGCAACATCGTGGGAAGGCCTGTCAGCATTCTGTTAAGCAGAAATACATATCCCGGGAATTCCACGGTAACTATCTGTCACAGCCATACAAAAAACTTAAAAGAGATTTGTCTGCAGGCCGATATTATTGTTGCCGCATTAGGCAAGCCCGGGTTTTTAACTGGTGATATGGTCAAAGAAAATGCCGTTGTGATTGATGTCGGTATAACAAGAGTGGCCGATGCCAGCAAGAAAAGTGGGTTTGCAATCAAAGGTGATGTGGATTTTATTAATGTGGCCCCTAAATGCAGTTTTATTACCCCGGTGCCCGGAGGTGTAGGCCTCATGACCATTGCTGCTCTAATGATGAATACTTATAATGCCTGCATTTTAAAAGAGGAAGGGGTAGTAACCTGATTCTTCCCAATAAGTGGTGAAGATTGATATCGTTGCTTTTGAATGCAACCTGCCGCGCACATTTTGTACTGCACCTGGCCTTAACATCCGGTTCAGAAAATGGACGGTTTAAATTACTTAAGATGCTATTGGAATTGAAAGAAAGAATAATCGGGGAGGCGGGTGCGGTGGTAACGGGAACGCTTCCTGTAATGGAGCATTTTTATACCTTACAGGGGGAAGGGTATCACCAGGGCCGTGCTGCTTATTTTATCCGGCTTGGCGGGTGCGATGTAGGCTGTGTTTGGTGCGATGTAAAGGAAAGCTGGCCGGCCGGTGCACATCCCCCGGTAACTTTGGAAGAAATCGTCTCCTGGGTTACAGAAAATTCTGCATCGATATATGGAGGCGGTAAGGGCGGACTGGTAGTAATTACGGGCGGTGAACCTTTGATGCACAACCTCACGGGAATTACAGCTGCGCTAAAAGAAAAAGGATTTGAAACCAATATTGAAACCTCCGGGGCTTATCCTCAGCGGTACCTGGATTGATCTGTTTATCTCCAAAAAATTTAAAGCGCCCCTGCCCGGTGTGCTTCCCTTTGCGAATGAATTGAAGGTGGTCATATTTAACCAATTCGATTTTAAATGGGCAGAGCAATACGCGGCGATGGTTTCCCCGCATTGTAAATTATTCCTGCAACCGGAATGGGACAAGGCCGCAATGGTAACGCCGCTGATAATTGACTATATTAAACAGCATCCTAAATGGGAACTGTCTTTACAGATCCATAAATATATAAATGTGCGTTAGCCGTTGACCGTATGGATAATGTTGACGTAGTGCCCTTCTGATCATAATTTTTTAATTTTAATGCTCTATTCCTGATGTCCCGTTCCTTATTAATAATGTTGGCCATTGCTTTTTCTTCGGCCTGTTGCAATGCACAATGGTATGATCCTGGCAAGGTAAATAAAAAAGCAGGTGATATTTACGCAAGCGCTTATGAAGATGCGCAGGAACAAAAATATGAAGCCGCCATTGTGAAGATAAAAAGTGCCCTGGTCATTGAGCCAAAATTTGTAGATGCTTTTTTATCAAGGGCGGGAATATATGCCAACCTGAAAAAATATGACTCTTCCGTTATGGATTATGAAAGGGGTTTTCAACTCGATTCGGTTTACTCAATGAATTACCTGCTGCCTTATTCTATTTCCCTTTCGGGGACAGGAGAGTTTCACAAAGCCCTGGACGCTGTAAACCGGTTTTTACAATTTGATAAATTAAATTCGCAAAGCGTTCGTGCCGGTAACTACCGGAAAGGCGTATACGAATTTGCGCTGGACTATGGAATCAAACATCCCGCAAACAACTATATTTTTGAACCGAAAAACTTAGGTGATAGCGTGAATTCCGCTAACCTGGAATATTACCCTTCCCTAACCATCGATGGGAAAAAAATGATTTTTACCAGGCGGATCGACAGTGATGAGGACTTTTATGAAAGCGACCTGGTAAATGGAAAATGGACCGATGCCCTCGCGCTTGGAGGAAAAGTAAATACCAACCTGAATGAAGGCGCTCAGAACATTTCACAGGACGGAGAATGGATCATTTTTACAGGATGTAATTATCCCGAAGGCCAGGGGAGCTGTGATCTCTATATTTCTTTCAAAAAAAAACAGGGTTGGACCGAAGCTGAAAACCTTGGCCCCCTGGTGAATACTGACTATTGGGAATCATCCCCATCCTTTTCTCCCGATAAGCGGGATATCTATTTTAGCAGTAACCAGCCAGGAGGTTTCGGCGGCAAAGATATCTGGGTTACACGCCGCACACCTGCAGGTAAATGGGGCAGACCTGAAAACCTCGGGCCCGGGATAAACACAAGCGGGGATGAAAGCTGCTCCTTTATGTATGCTGATAACCAGACCCTCTTTTTCAACAGTAACGGGCACCCGGGATATGGATCGACAGATCTGTTTTTTTCAAAAAAACTGAACGACAGCACATGGGGCAAAGCGGAAAACCTGGGCTACCCCGTCAATACCATCGACGATGAAGGGTCGCTCGTTGTAACATCGGATGGCAAGACTGCTTATTATGCCAGCGACAGGGGCAATAACAAAGGAGGCCTGGATATTTACAGTTTCCAGTTAAGGGAAGATTTACAACCACCTAAAACCTTGTGGGTAAGAGGTAAGGTATATGATGCTAAAACAAATAACGGCCTCCCATCTTCAGTGGAACTAACGGACATCAATAGCCGCCAATTGATCAGCAGGGTTCAGACGGATGAGGATGGGAATTATTTAACCACGTTGCCGGTGGGAAAAGAATATGCCTTCAATGTAAACCGCAGGGGATATTTGTTTTTTTCAGAGAACTATAATTTAAATGACAGGAGCATTGATTCTGTTTTTACAGCTGATATTCCATTACAACCCATTGAAGCAGGTGCTGCCATCGTACTAAAAAACATTTTCTTTGAAAGCAAAAAAACGGAATTAAATCCGGCCTCCATCGTAGAATTAAATAAGGTGATCCAGTTAATGAATGATAACCCAACATTAAAAATACTGATTACCGGGCACACCGATAATGTAGGTAAACCTGCCGATAACCTACAGCTTTCAAATGGGAGGGCACTGGCAGTAATAAGTTATTTATTGGCCAGCAAACAAATCTCCAAAGAGCGCTTACAATACAAGGGGCTGGGAGCAACTAAACCCATTGCGGACAATGAAACCATGCCGGGCAAGGCATTGAACCGGAGGACGGAACTGAGCGTGATCAGTAATACGCCAGGCAAATAAAGGAGACGGGGTATAAAGGCGGCTGTGGTAATTCAATGGTGCATATAAATGCCCAAGATATTAATGAGCGCGGGGTTGCTATTTTGATGATACAGGCGGATTGTTTTTTATTATATTTGAATAATTACCGCCCCCCATGACAAACGACCTGTTATACCAAATTGCGCTTACCCTTGTGCCCCATATCGGCGATGTACATGCGAAAGCGCTGGTTAACCGGTATGGCGATGCGCAATCAATCTTTAAAGCAAAAAGAAAAGACCTCGAGAACCAGGAAGGGATCGGTACCGTAAGAGCCAATAGCATCAAAGCCTTTACTGACTTTAAACCCATTGAATCCGAAATAAAATTTATTGAGCAATACCGGATCACCCCCATTTTTATCACGGATAAAACTTACCCGCAACGACTGTTGAATTGTTATGACAGTCCGCCCCTGCTGTATTACCGGGGCAATGCAGACCTCAATAATTCCCGTATAATTTCGATCGTGGGAACCAGGACCAATTCGGAATATGGTAAAATAGTTTGTGAAAAATTAATAGAAGAATTGCGCCAGGAAAATACCCTGGTCGTTAGTGGTTTAGCCTTTGGCATTGATACCATTGCGCACAGGGCAGCCCTTAAGCACCAACTGCATACAGTTGGCGTGTTGGCACATGGATTGGATAGGCTTTATCCCGTTCAAAACAAAAACCTGGCGAAACAGATGGTAGAGCAGGGAGGCCTGCTAACGGAATTTATCAGCAACACCAATCCCGATAAACAAAATTTTCCAAAACGCAACAGGATCGTTGCCGGCATGTGCGATGCCGTGATCGTAATTGAAAGCGGCAAAAAAGGTGGCTCACTCATTACGGCCGAATTAGGTAACAGTTATAATAAAGATGTTTTTGCGATTCCCGGAAGAACAAATGATACCAGGAGCGAAGGCTGTAATTATTTGATAAAAAACAATAAGGCATCATTGATCACCAGCGCGGCAGACCTGCTGGAAATGATGAACTGGACAGATAAAAAAAAGACCCAGCTCAAAAAACAACGGGAATTATTTATTGAGTTAACTGCGGATGAAAAAATGATAACCGACATTTTGCAAAAGCAGGAGAGTATACAAATTGATCAGCTCTACTTTCAATCCGGCCTCAACAGCAGTTCCGTAGCGGCTGCCTTGCTTTCCCTGGAGATGCAAGCCATTATTGCCTGTCTACCAGGTAAAGTATTTAAATTGATTTAAAATTTATTATCAAACTGTCAGTAGTGGAACGCAGGCCGCAGTTGCTCCCGGGAGCTCTTCCCCTTTTTGGGTTCGCAGCTTTTTTCATTTATCTTTGCCTATGGCAACAATAAATAACGCTCCTGCTAAAAGTAAATCAAACAAATTTTTCGGTGAAGGCTTAACTTTTGATGATGTATTGCTTATGCCGGCATACTCCCAGGTGCTTCCGCGCGAAGTAGATATCAGTACCAAACTTACCCAAACGATCACGTTGCATGTACCCTTGCTAAGCGCTGCCATGGATACCGTAACGGAAGCTGCGCTGGCCATTGCATTGGCAAGAGAAGGAGGGTTGGGTATACTTCATAAGAATATGAGTATTGAGCACCAGTCTGACCAGGTGAAAAAAGTTAAGCGCAGTGAGAATGGCCTCATACTAGATCCATTAACCCTGAGCCCCGATGCCACCATTGGGGAAGCCATCCGGATGATGAAAGAGAATAAGATCGGCGGTATTCCCATTGTTGATTCCGAAAATAAACTGGTAGGTATACTAACTAACAGGGATATACGCCTTGAGACTAACTTCCAGGAAAAACTGAGCACCGTGATGACAAAGGATAACCTTATCACCGCACCCGAGGGCACCGATCTGAAAAAAGCTGAGTTAATTTTCAAAAAAAATAAAATTGAAAAATTACCTGTAGTAAATAAGTCAGGTAGATTAATTGGCCTTATTACCTTTAGTGATATCCTAAAATTAAAATCTCACCCGCGGGCCATTAAAGATTCATTTGGAAGGCTACTCGTTGGGGCGGGAATAGGTATTACAATAGACACCCTGGACAGGGTTGGCGCTTTGTACCAGGCAGGGGTAGATGTGATTTGCCTGGATAGTGCGCACGGCCATACCAGGGGTGTGATGGATACTTTGAAAAAAATAAAAAAAACATTCAAAAGCCTGCAGGTGATTGCGGGCAATGTTGGTACCGGTGCAGGTGCACTGGCACTTGCCAACGCGGGCGCGGATGCAGTTAAAGTAGGGATCGGGCCGGGGTCTATTTGTACCACCCGGATCGTTGCAGGCACGGGTGTTCCCCAGATCACCGCGGTAATGGAAGCAGCCGCCGCGCTAAAAAACAAAAACGTAGGCATAATCAGCGATGGTGGTATCCGGTATACCGGGGACCTGGTAAAGGCCCTGGCGGCAGGGGCAAGTTGCGTAATGATGGGCAATGTATTTGCGGGCACAGAGGAAAGCCCGGGTGAGACGATCATTTATGAAGGCAGGCGTTTTAAGCAATACCGCGGCATGGGTTCCCTTGGTGCAATGGCACAAGGCAGCAGTGACCGCTACTTCCAGGATGTGGAGGCGGATATCAAAAAATTTGTACCCGAAGGCATTGAAGGAAGGGTGGCTTTTAAAGGCCCTTTAAAAGAAGTTGTTTATCAATATACCGGTGGGCTTCGGGCGGGTATGGGTTACTGCGGCGCAGCTAACATAAAGGCATTGCAAAATGCGACCTTTGTAAAAATCACCAACGCCGGTATTAAAGAGAGCCATGCACATGATATCGCCATTACAAAGGAAGCTCCGAATTACAGCAGGTAAAATTTAAGTACAGGGAACAGTGCCCGCTGTGTTGTTGCAGATGGTAATAACAGCTATACCTTTTGAAAGGGTTGCCGCATATTGACAATTCATGTAGATTCGTATTCAGGGGGGAAAAAGATACCATGAAAAAAACGTTTTATTTATTTGGAGAACCGCCATTTTCACTTTCCAGGTTCCTTTGGTTTTTTGCTATTCCATTTCAATTCAAATCCATCAAAACTGCGCTTCGGCTTTTCCTGGTTTTCACCGTCGTAAATTTTAAATTTTCCGCATCAGCCCAGGACTCTTCTCATTTGAAGATATCGCTGCTTACCTGCACCCCCGGCGACCAACTTTATTCGACATTTGGCCATACCGCAATCCGGGTTACGGATAGCATCAGCCTTACTGATTATGTGTTTAATTACGGCTCTTTCAGATTTGATGACCCAAATTTTTATATCAAATTCATCAGGGGTAAGTTATTATACTATTTATCAGTTGAGAATTTTCCGGAGTTTATATTTGATTACCAGGCCGAAAACCGTGGCATTACCGAACAGGTTTTAAATATGGACGCTTCCGAAAAAATTGCGCTCAGGGACGCGCTTTATGAAAATTCAAAAGAAGAAAACAAATTTTACAAATATGATTTCTTCCTGGACAACTGTACCACTAGGTCAAGGGATGTGCTTGTAAGATATAAAAAAGATCATCCCGGTTTTAAACCTGTTATGCCGGAAGGCACCCGCTTCAGGCAGGCAATACACGAGTACCTGGATAAGAACCAAAAATATTGGAGCAAACTTGGCATCGATCTTTTACTGGGCGCGCCCACCGATGCAGTGATGACCACAGCGCAATCGCAGTTTCTGCCAGATAACTTAATGAAATCTTTTGATAGTAGTAACCAGGCGCATCCATTAGTTTTATCAACTACAGGCTTATACGCAGTTAACCAGGATAAAAATAAGGGAACTTTATTTACACCGATGACTGTTTTTGCATTGCTCTTAGCAGTGATCACGCTATTGAGTTTTTCCCCAAATGTAAAAATAAAAAACTTTTTGCAGGGATTTGATGGCCTCTTATTTTTCTTTACAGGCCTCCTGGGTATCCTGTTTATTTTTATGTGGACAGGCACAGATCATTCAATGACCAAAAGCAATTACAATTTATTGTGGGCCTGGCCAACCCATATCCTGGCGGCCTATTATGTGAATCGTAAAAATAAATGGGCAAGGATGTATTTTGGATTGAATACGGCCTTCTTAATAATCATTTTATTAATCTGGGCTTTTTTACCCCAGCAATTAAATGTTGCCTTAATTCCCTTTGTATTATTACTCGCTTTTAGAAGTGCACGAAAATTTCTGCCTGCTTTTGCTAATTAAAGGAATGCCTCAACCGCATTTATATAAACTATCCTGGCAATCTCCATTTTGACTTTGTCCATATTGCAGTAAATTCGTGGAAACATTAATTTCAAGGCAAGATTACCGCGTACTAATTTTAAGATTATCATTCAATGACAGAAAAAACGCTCAGTTACCAGGATGTCGAGGTCTTCTACCGTGTAGCCGGGGAAGGAAAAACGGTTGTGCTGATTCATGGTTTTGCCGAAGATGGTGAAATTTGGAGTAACCAGTCAGTATATCTACAGGATCATTTCCGGATCATCATTCCCGATCTACCCGGCACCGGCCGCTCCGGGATGGTGGAACATGCCGGTATTGAAACGTATGCAGAAATAATTAAACTTATACTTGACAAGGAACAACAACAAGCCGGGCCAAAGGATTTTAACGAAATAAACCTCATCGGTAATATTGGCGTTGAAAATGCAGAAGCTATTTCCTCCGAAAAACTTTCTGTAACGATGATCGGGCACAGCATGGGCGGTTACATTACGTTAGCTTTTGCAGAAAAATATCCTGAATATCTTGAAGCTTTCGGCCTTTTTCATTCATCCGCATTTGCAGATGACGACGAAAAAAAACAGACCAGGAGGAAGGGGATAGAATTTATTAATACCAAGGGGCCGCAAGCATTTTTGAAAACAAGCATACCTGCAATGTTCACCAGGGGGTTTGCGGAACAAAAACCCGCAGAAGTGAATGGGCTGGTTGAGAAGGGAAACAGTTTTAGCGCGGCGGCCCTGGTTCAATATTATGAGGCTATGATCGCCCGGCCTGACAGGACAGCCGTGCTAAAAAACTTTCGGAAGCCTATCCTTTTTGTCATGGGGGAACATGATACCGCCATTCCACTACAAAGCAGCCTTCAGCAATGTTACCTGCCGGCGCAATCACACGTTCACCTGTTGGATAAGTCAGCGCATATGGGAATGTGGGAAGAAGCAGAGAAAGCGAATGACATCTTAATGAAATTTTTGAGCGCCTTGTAGGCAATGACCGGGCGTTTCAATTTGCTGGCGTTGGTTTATAGAAAGCTTTTGGCACTGTTCCTTTATTCTGTGAGAATCAAATTGCTAAACAGGCCGGCTGGTACAGCGATTTGAAATGTATGACGCTACGACATTCATTAAGACTTCTTAAAACATAAATGAATAACTTCGTTATTGTTAAATAAAACGCTGTCTGAATTCGCAGACAGCGTTTTTACTAAATTTGATCCTCGCCTGTAAATGATGAAAAAGATCTTTCTTTCAATATTGTTTTCCTTCTTTTTGTTTGGTGTTTTCGCGTCTCATATTTCAGGTGGTGAAATGTTTTACAGGTATATCGGGCCGGGCAGCCAGCCTAATACGTTAACCTGAAGTTACCTTACGTTTATTCAGGGATTGCAGCGCCAGCGGAGCTACCGTTGCGCCGATGCCGCGGAAGTTTTTATATCCCTTTTTGACAACACTAATGATGGCAGGGTGAGTGATTTTTTGGTAGCCAGGGACTACTTAAGGGACCAACGCCTCCAAAAGCTGGATTTTTCCTGCATCAGTTTGCTCGGAAGTTTGCTATGACGTTGCTTATTATCACTTCCAGGTAGACCTTTCTAAAAATGAGCAAGGGTATACCTGTTCGTTTCAAACCTGTTGCCGGGTGGATGGTATTAACAATATCCTGAGCGATTTTGGTTCTACAAATGGTTCGCCAGGGGTTACCATGTCGTGCAAAATTTCAGGAACAAATTTGTTAGGTGACACGGCCGTAAATTCCAGCCCTGTCTTCCGGTTAAAAGATACTGCGCTGGTTTGTGCCGATAATTTCTTTAGTCTTGATTTTGGTGCGGTTGATCCGGATAACGATTCCCTGAGTTTTAGTTTTTGTTCCGCCTACGGATGTGATCCCGCTATTACAAGTGCTGCCAATACTCCTTCCGGTAAACCTACCAATACGGTGTTTCCCTTAATACATTATTCGCCCGGTTTTTCAGGATCGGATCCTTTGGGAAGCACTATCGATATCAACCCCGTTACAGGTATCATCTCGGGTATAGCGTCTATAGTGTCAGGGCGCTATGTAATCAATGTATGTATAAATGAATGGCGAAATGGAGTACTGATCGGTTCGCACAGGAAAGATTTTATCCTTAAGATCACCGATTGTAATAAAACGACTGCAAAGCTTGATCTTCAATATCTTACCTGTGACGGCTATACATTAAATTTTTCGAATACCAGCACTTCGATCTCCGGAACGCAGTATGAATGGGACTTTGGGGATACGGCCAGCACCATAAAAAATACATCCGTTGAAGCCACTCCAACACATACCTATAGCGATACAGGGATTTATATATTAAAACTGAAAGTTTCCTTCAATGGACAATGTGCAGACAGTGCAACTGCAATGGTGAAAGTTTATCCGGGCTTTTTCCCGGATTTTAATCCTGTTGGCCCGTTTTGCAAAGGGGTGCCGCTTAAATTTGAAGATAAAACAACCACCAAATACGGGGGTACCATTGGATGGAAATGGGATTTTGGTAACCCGGATGTAATCAGTGATTCAGCCATTGTAAAAAATCCTTCTTATCCTTACCCCGATACAGGTACCTACAATGTGCAGTTGATTGTTGGCAATACTTATGGCTGCATTGATACTATCAGTAAAACTGTCACGATCAAAGACAGCCCTAACTTTACCTTAACCCCCCGCGATACACTGATCTGCATTATTGATACGTTACAACTAAAAACCAACCATACAGGCAGCTTTGTATGGAGCCCGGATTATAATATCAGCAGTTTAACTGACCCCAACCCTTTCGTAAGCCCGGACCTTCCTACCAGGTACTTTGTAACTTTTACGGATGGTTTTGGCTGTATTGCAAATGATTCTGTCTTTGTTGATGTGCGATCGGCTGTATCGATCAATGCCGGTAATGACACAACGATTTGCCGGACCGATGGATTAACCTTAAATACCATTAGTAATGCGTTGCAGTATGAATGGACTCCCGCAGTTTATTTAAGCAGTGATAGTGCCAAACGCCCCTTTGCAAACCCGTTAGACGCCAGTATTACTTACCACGTGGTAGGAAGGATCGGGAATTGCAGCGACTCATCTGATATCACCATCAGAACACTGCCTTACCCCCTTGCCAATGCCGGCAGGGATACTACCATCTGCTTCAGTTTTTCTGCACCATTGAAAGCCAGTGGAGGAATTGCTTACCAATGGTCGCCGCCTGTGTTTTTGTCTGCTGCCAATATCCCCGATCCTGTGTCGGTCCGCCCCACAGTAACAACTCAATATATTGTAGCGGTAACTGATGTGGTGGGATGCCCGAAACCTGCTTATGATACGGTTATTGTGAAGGTGGAACCGCTGATAAAGGCTGATGCCGGCCCTTCGGATACTACTGTCATTTTGGGTGAACCAATGTTTTTGAATGGCACGGGCGGCGCGTCTTATTTATGGGATCCGCCTACCTGGTTAAGTAATGCCACCATACCCAACCCTGTTGCTTCGCCTGAAGGAAATATTACCTACCATTTAGAGGTAACAAGCGCTGGAGGCTGCAAGAATAGCGACAGCATCCGGATCAAACTTTATAAGGTGCCGCCGAGTTTTTATGTGCCGTCGGCATTTACCCCCAATAATGACAATAGTAATGACAGGTTAAAACCTATTTTGCTGGGAATGCGGACGCTCAATTATTTCAGGGTATTTGACCGCTGGGGCAAATTACTCTTTTACACTACACAAAAAGGTCATGGGTGGGATGGTACTTTTAAGGGCAATCCACAGGATCCGGGCACTTATGTATGGATGGCAGGGGGCACAACTTTTACCGGTGAAGTAATTGTTCGCAAAGGGTATGTGGTACTCATCAGGTAACACCACCCTGGCACCAGCGGGCGGAATAAGGATTAAAGATATCAAGCAAAAAGACTTTGCCTTAGATAATAACGGTGTTGGTTCCTGTACAACTTACCGTTTTATCCCTCCTAAATTATTTATCAATTAACTGCTGCACATCACCTTGAATGATTCTTTTTCTGCTAGGAGATTTCTCTCTCCAACTCAGCCTATTTTACTCTTTAGATAATCTGTATTATTTTCACGTATGGAAAAAACAATACTGATTACAGGCGCTACCTCTGGAATCGGAGAAGCTTGTGCGAGAAAATTTGCCGCCGCAGGAAACCACCTTATTATTACGGGCAGACGAACTGATCGCCTGCAGGAACTAAAAGAAGAGCTCGAAAACAATTTCCCTGTCAAAATTCTGGCACTTGTCTTTGACGTGCAGGACAGGCAGGCAGTAGCGGAGCATTTGGGTTTATTGCCGGCCGAATGGCAGGATATTGATATTTTAATCAATAATGCAGGCCTGGCGGTAGGTAGGGAATCATTTGAAGATGCCGATATAACGGATTGGGAAACCATGCTAAATACGAATGTTCATGGGTTGTTATATGTCAGCAAAGCGATCGTTCCGTACATGATCGCACGCAAAAAGGGATTGATCGTCAACATGGGATCCATTGCAGGCAAGGAGGTTTATGAAAAAGGAAACGTGTATTGTGCAAGTAAATCTGCGGTGGATGCCATTAATAAGGCTATGCGGGTAGATCTTTTAAAACATAATATCAAAGTGACGGGAATACACCCGGGCGCGGCGGAAACTGAATTTGCACTGGTACGTTTTAAAGGAGACGAAAAAAAGGCTGCTGCTACGTATGACGGGTTTATTCCGCTTAGTGCCTCAGATATTGCGGATACAATATTTTATTGCGCGCAATTGCCGGATCATGTTTGTATCAATGACCTGGTGATCACTTGTACCCAACAGGCAAGCACCTATTATTTCCATAAAACACAATAAAGATCGTAATAGGTTGTTATCATAAATATACTCCATCCTTCCGGGGTAAGTTGTTACGTTTACAGGAGATTCAATAATGGTGGGATGTTCCTTAATGAGGATCTGAATTAATACTGACATTGCAATTATCCAATACCTAATTAAAACTGATGAAAACCTTGTTATGCGCTGCTTTTTTTGCAGCCACTTTTCTTCCGGGAATGATGGCAGTATCTCAAAACCTGACCCGTCAGCCAGGTTGCGCAAATGCATCCATTTTACTCCAGGCAGACAGTATGAAACAGTTATTTTCCAACCAGGGATTTATTGTAGTAAAGGAAGCTTCCATAAAAATGGAGAGCGAATTTGAAATGCCGGTCATCGTTCCTTTGATAGAAAGTGTCTTGTACCAGTTTATATTTATCGGTGATGCAAGTTCGAGGTTGTATGAAGTAAGGATGTTTGACTGGGATGAAAAACAGGTTGCCTATCAAAAGAAAGAATTGGGTGACATGGATGTTAACGTGATCAGCCTCGCCTACACACCCCGGATCTCGGAATACCATATGATGAAACCAGTGCAGGTTAACAACGATAAAAAAAATCTGTGTGGCTATGTGTTGCTGCTGAAAAAGGTCAGTCAATAATTATTTTTTTTCTTCAGTTCATCGCTCCGCTGGCCGGGGCGTTTTGCTTTGGTGGAATCGCCATTGTAATGCTGTGGCAACTCCTGTTCCGGAATGTTATGTTCAGGCAGCAGGTAAAATTTAATGGAGAAAAATAACGGAAAAGGGGCAATGCGGTATTAATACTTTTGTAAATCGCAACACACAGGCATACATCTTGAAAATAAAAGCTGGTAATATTTTCCTCTTTAGGGCTTGAGCATACCTGCCTCAGCTAACAGGGCTTCACCCGGTGGCGGGCTATTTCGCTTTTCAAGGCTGACCATACGAAACTATGCAGAGATAACTACTGCGCCAGCGATATCCTCAACTGTAAGCCCGCCCTGGTATTGGTGGTTGGCGCACTGGATGAAATATAGGGGTTCACTCTTCGCTGGTCAAAATAAAGCTTTATGTTTACGCGGTTATTTAAAAAATAATCGATCGTAGGTGTAATGGTAATTTCTTTACTGCCGCCTGTAGGTAAAGTAGAATTCTGGTCCAACCGGTTGTTTACCGTAACATTGTCCCTGATCCTGAAATCCAGCCTGAAGTTGATCTCATTATCCAATTTCCCGGTTTGATCCTTACTTAAAAATTTGGGCAATTTTAACCCGCCAAATAATTTGAGGCCGCGTTTCCGGAACCCCGCACCAATGGAGAATTCCGTGCTCCGTGTTTCACTGAGCTGGAAATCTACCAGGCTTAGACTCAGCATGCGTTGTTTCGTATAATCCACTTTGAACTGCATCTGGTTAGTAAACATCATATCAACGCCAACCAGTGGAGCGAACTGCTCCTGTATCGTAATATTCGGCAACAGGAAATAAGGGATATAGTTATTTGATAAGGGATCATAAAAAGAAGGATACCCGTATCGCGAAACATCCTGGTACAATAACGCCGAGGTAAAGCCATTCATGCTAAGGCTTCCGTTATATCCGTGCGACAAGGTAACATTGGTGAAGATCTTTTCGAGCCCTTTTATCCTGCTTAGTCCATTGTAATCCAATTTCCAGTTGGGCCTCGGGATGATGCTGCGGAAAGGATTCGATTTTATGTTGGGATTATTTTGCTTTATCAACCCTACTGTATTTGGATCACTACCGGAATAAGCCGCAATAAATGCAGGTATCAAAACATCCACTGCATATTTATTATAACCATAGGCATACCCGTCTGATTCCAAAGGGCGGCCGGCGTTATATTTATTAAGGGTCCCCAGCCGCTGTGAGATGATCTTCCTGTTGTCCTGGAAAGTAAGGAAGGTTGCAGAAATCCGGTTAGGGTCAAATTTGCCGAATAAGGTTTTGTATGAAATATAACTTACATCAAAACCGCCACCTGCATAAGGGCTGAGGTGACCGAAATTATTCCCGGAACCCGTAGTGTCTTTGAACAATTCTGAATAATTTTTATTAAAAGTTTTATTCACGTTAACGCTGATCGTAAGATCCCGGACAGGTTCAACCTGCGCGCTTATGGTTAGCCGTTGGTCAAAGGATTGTTGTAAAATACTGTTGAATAAAGTATCCTTGCTGAAAAGTCCTTTCCGTGCGGCATTATTCAACCAGTTGGTATCCGGTTGCTTGCCTAAAATAAAATCATAACCAGGCTGCATGCTCCGGAAATTTTGCCCTACAAATTGAGTGCTGTCCAGGTAACCCGGCAGCCGGGTATTCGCATTTTCAGACAAGGAAACATTCACCTGTTTTACACTGGTTACTAATTTGCCAAACACTCTTAGTAGTGTACCAACATCAGGCAGTGCGTTGGGGTCCTTGATCCTCGTTGTTTTAATGCGCCGGAATTTTTTTGTGGTAACCCCGTTTTTGGTGATTGATCTGAAGAGTGAATCCTTCCTGTACTCCTTAGCTTTAGCGCGCGTGGTGCTATCCCTGGGCAGGTCGATAGCGCGGAAAAACTTTGATTTGCTATATAATCTTGTAAAATCAAGCTGCGCGGTGGTTTCCTGGCTTTGACCGTTCTCAAGTATATTACCTAATCCGAGTTCTGCTGCCAGCCTGGAGGCACCGATCCACCGATAAACGGCCTGGTATTTAAAATTGATGGTGGTCCAGTCAAGTAAGGGGAATTTTGCCGTAGGCAAAGTATATGAAATATTGGCAGCCTGGTTGTAAAGCGTATTTCTTCCTCCCCTGAATAGGTTTGTCCAGACGGTGTCTTTTTTCTCCCTGGTATCGATCCTTCCTGCAGGCTCATCTACCCTTGAATTATTGGTGGCGGTAAAATCAAAGTTTATTGACTTTGTAAATGCCCATCGAAAAATATAGTCCCTCTGAAAGGTCAGGTATTTGTCATAGGTTTCAGGTATCTTGTATTTATCCGAACCTACGCTCCGCGGCCGGATAGCGCCAAACTGCCGGTTAATATCGGCCCGGAAACTGATCTGCGATGGTACGGGATTAACATTAAAATCTTTTAACAGGTCGAACCAATGTGTTTTTCTTTTTTTCAAAAACTTGAGATTTTTAAATGGCTCAATGTATTTTGGTTCCGGGGCAAAATTATATCCCAGTCCGGCCCTGTGACGGGTAACTTCATTATTTTCAATGAGGGGATTGTGGGCAGTAATATTAAGGTAGGAATAACTCACGTCGATATTAGAGATGTCATAGACCTTGGGTTTCTTGGTACTGGTCCTGTTTTTTCTCACATTAGTGAAATTCAAGGTTTTTGTACTGGTGAAATCCACAGCCGCACTTTTAATGGAATCCCTTTTATTCGCCGGGGCCAGGCTCAGCTTATCCTTAAGCTTGATATCAAGGTCAAAAGGATCATATTCAGGCATGCTGACAGTTTGGGAATAACTCGCAAACATTGGTATGGATATCGCAGCATTCTTTGGTAATAATTTACCGAGTTCCAGGTTTGCCGCTACATCAAATTGCGTAAAATCATCCCTGTACCGCTCATTAACGCGTTGCTCCAGCGTACCAAAACCAGTCGTATGCTTGGTCATCGAGCCGGTAACGGTCCCCAGGTCAGCCAATGTCATATCGATCCTCGCCATAGCGGCCCATCCGCCTTGTTCATTGATTGAGCTCAGCCTTAATTCATTAACCCATATTTCGCCGCAGGCGCTGATATTATTGGCATTTTCCACGCCAATCAGGATACCCCGTATCTCACCCAAATTGGGATCACCCATTATGGAATAGGTATGGCCGTTACCCTGGGCTTTCCGGTAGATGGTAGTTGGAATTCCGTTCAGGTTTCTTTCCTGCTTCAGTTTAGGTAACAAGGTGAGGTCTACATTTAAACTGTTGATTGCCCGCCAAAGCGTATCATTATACGCGTCGGAATTAGCATCCAGGTTAATACCCTGTATCGGCGTCATGTAGAGCGGTATTTTGATCTCGTAATAGTTGCTCACGAAATCCGTACCGATCCTTATTACTGCGTTCAGGTCGCGGTCGCGGATATTATTGGGGGTTTTTACATTGTTCTCTGCATGAATAAACATTGATAAATTGCCATATTGCCTTACATCCCGGTTGGCAAATGTTTGCTGAACACCCCGTGCATCACCTCGGGCCAGGCCGCAAAAACGCAGTGACATACTTTGTTCGTTCTGCAGCAGGTTTACACCATTATTGCTTTGCACCTGCTGGCGCTGAATTTCCCTGGGGGTACGGTATGGTAATGGAGTGCGCCTGTCATTTTCTTCGATGTTTACTCCATTTACGTTAAAGTCAGCATTAGTAGTAATGGGCGAATATATACCGGTAGAATCTATCCTGTTTTTAAAGGTCCGCCAGATATTACGTGTTAGTTCAAGTGTTCCAAACCGCATGACCACCTCTTCCTGAAAACCGGTAAGGTACATCCTCATAAAACGGATCGATTTAAAATCGGGGATATTTCCAATCTTCGTACCAGCTGCTATTGGTATCCTGAACTGGTACCAGGTCTCCGGGCGGGGAGTGCTGCCATCGGGTAAGCCACCTATGATTACTATTTTTTTATCTACAATATAGTTTACCCCAATCTCCATTTGTGCATTCCCAGCAGGTTGGATATCAACCGTATATTGAAAATAGGCTTCCGATTCATTCATGGTATTATCCCTGTTGAGATCCTCTGCATCCGGGTATAACGTAGCGGCTGAAGAGAATATCGAGCCGTCACTTACCTTAGAATTTCCTTCAGGATTATTAAAATTCTTGTATCGTTCCAAAATACCGTCGTTAGGGGAAAAAGCAGCGTCGCGGTAATTTGTATAATTATCGGCAGAGGGATCCGCTGCGGCCGCCTGGAAGGCTGCAGTATTCACTGCACCTTGCAATTGCGCCAGGTAAGGAGCTCTTTTTACACGTTCTGAATCATCCCGGAGACCGTCAAACCCGATATCCTGGAACAACCTGTCCGTAGCTTCATTACTGAATGCATTGGTCACCTGTATCGGGTTAAGGGGTACTTTACCCCAAACAGATGAGTTATCTACCTGTGAAGGAGCGGTAGGAGTTGGTAATCCATTTTCATAAAATCTGCGTCCGTCTTTTAGTACGTCCTCAGAAATATTACCCAAATTGAAATACAGTTTCCCCCCGGTGGAGAGATTGGCATCCGGCCTGGAAGGCGTTTTAATAAAAGGATCCTGCATCCAGAATTCAATAAATTCAATATTGGCCGTTTCGAAATCAGACTGATCGATATTTCTCATCAGGCCGCCCCATTTTTCCTGCGGGGTTATAAAGCGGTTATTATTGTTAATCTCCACTGCAGAGGTCTCAAAATTGTACGGGCCCTTTTCCCTGGGATAATAAGCAAGGTCAAAAGTGATCAGTTGGTTTTGGCCAAAATCTGTTGTCCTCTGGGGGAATATCTCACTTTGCCTTACAAGCCTTACCCTGGGATCACTTAATTCAGCCCGGTTATCACCTAAAGGATTGTTTACACCCCTGAAGGATTGTAATGCCGGCTCGATCTGGTACCAGGATAATTTTGCCCGCTGCTTGCCATAATCAAGGTTATTATTCAGTGTGGCTTCCGGGAACAATATGTTATTAGTTGCATCCGTTGCGTTTTGGGGGGTAGATGCCATACCCCAGCTTATTGCCGGGAAACGCAGATCAATACCCGATTTGCTTCCTTCAAAATCATCAATATATACGGTACCTGCAGAACCTTTGCCAATCTGCGGGGCATGGCCGGGTTGCAAAAAAGCACCTTCGGCATACGCGTTTATGATGGAGGGTGCAGTAGTAGAAAAGAAAGGGAGTTTATCTAGAAGTTTTGTCAGCCGCGGCATTTCTTTCCGGTAGTTCACATCGAGGCCATACATCGTGTTTCGGATGGGGTCCTCACCAATATTATTTTTTGTAAAAAAAGGGCGTTCACCCAAACGTACCATCGTGCCCCCTATCGCCAGCTGTTCTTTCAAAGTATTTTTAACCAGGTAATCGAGCCGCAAACCTAAATAATTGCGCTGCTGGATACCAAAGGCAGCATTGTTCTCAAAATTTACCTGCACCGGCAGCCCGGCGTTTAAAATGGCCTGGTTGGTAACCTTAATGGTGCCCAGGTCATAGTTAATATCGTAGTCTGCTCCTTCAATAAGGGTTTGCCCCCCGGCAGTAACGCTTACGCTCCCGCGCGGAATGTTATAGCCAATACTGATATCGGACGAACCGGAGGTGCGTGCGGATCCTTTCAATACAAAACGGTTAAGGTTCGGGTATTGCTGGGCTACAGCTTTGATAGAATCGTACAGGGCATAATACAAGGTATCGTCCGCATTGGGGCGGACTATTGTAAACCTGTGCCGCAAGGTCGCGCCCGAATGGTTCCAATACCGGGAAAACGATCCTGCTGTAAGGTGAGATGACCGTAAAGCCTTCCACGTAATCAAAAACGCCATCCGGCTGGGGATCGAGCTGGTTATTCAACCTGTCTAAATTGACCAGCGTCAGGATGGGCGTACCCTGGTTTTTATCTCCGAAGGGAACATAACGCTTCCAGCCAAGGCTTGGCTCCTGGTAAAGGACATTTATTTTAAAATCGGTTGGTGTTAAGGTTCCGTATCCAACAGAGTACACATTTTTCATCATCAGGTCCCAGATAGGAAGTGCAGTTCGCTGAGACGTTGCTTTCAATAATTTAAGGAACAACACTTTTTGGGTGGCTAATACACTGTCAGGGGTTTGGTCCTGTGAAAATTCCCCTACCGTATAGATCCGGCCGTTGTAGGCGTATTGGAATGCGACTGCTAAAACTTCATCCGTTTGCAACGGCTGGCTCAAAGAAATATACCCGGCCTGCCGGTTGAAAATATACTGGGTAGAATCCAGTTTCCTGGCAAAGGTCTTTTCGAAATCCTGCACCGGAGTAAGCCCCAGCGATTGCATATTACTAACTACCAGTGCTGAGTTTCTATTGCTTTGATTGCCCACTATCCTGGCATAAAGATCATTGGTATTATTGTCGGGGAGGTTGCCGGTTACGATAATGGAGGGAAG
This sequence comes from Ferruginibacter sp., assembly GCA_037719925.1. Classification (GTDB taxonomy): domain Bacteria; phylum Bacteroidota; class Bacteroidia; order Chitinophagales; family Chitinophagaceae; genus Ferruginibacter. Next base: position 32,570 of record JBBJMD010000005.1, on the reverse strand, counting down.
GAATGGATTTCTCTCACCCAAATCCATTAAGCCAACTACATCCCGGGTATTAACGGTGGTTCCGTTGCGGTTGGTAACCCATACTTCCAGGCGAAGTATCTGAACGGGGGTGTTGATTACCGGCATCTGCGCCAATACCTTATTGTAATTTTCCCTGAAATACTGACCCAGTAAAAAGTGCCTGTTCTCTTCGTATTCATCGGCTTTCAGGTCTATCACCTGTGCAGCCGCACCACCCTGTAAATTCACTGTCTGCCGCTGTGATTTTTGGTTCGCCAATACGGCCGTAACATTCAGGTTTCCAAACTGCAACTGGGTTTTAATCCCAAACAATTGCTGGGCACCGGGAATAAAAGTACTGCGGGACGAAAACTGCACGGATCCAGCTTCAATACGTTTTATTATTTCATCATCAACGCCTGTGTAATCAAGCTTGAGCTGGTTGTCCTGGCCAAAGTTTGCCAGGGTATTGTAATTAATGGGAAATTTTAATTTGTCTCCAATGTTCGCATTCACATTTACCTGGGCATTCATATCGAAATCAAAACCGCCATTTCTCCTTGCTCTTTCCGGCAGGGTAGGATTTTTTATATTTTGACCCTGGTAACCCGCGGTAATATCAACGTTGCCCTGCGGGCTGATTTCTATTTTACCATTACCAAACAGGCGGTTAAAAAGGTTATCGTACAGGGAAAGCCGGGGCTTGGTCAATGAACGGTTGAGCAGGTTCATGGTATTGGCCCGTTTTTTAAAATAATCGTTCTCGGCCTGGCGCCCGCGCAGGGCCCAATATTCATCGAAGGTGTAGGTGGTAGGTGTACGGTAATACTTGTCCCCTATCTTTTCGAATACGGTGTAAAGGCGCGTCCTGAAATCATAGGCTACAGAATCGGTAATGTTGGAGGTGATTTAAAATGTGCTTTTTTTGTTATCGCTGATGATATCCCCTTTGCGCTCGTGAATGGGATAGGGAAGCGTGTCCGCAGCACTTGGGGCGCCTTGTAAAATAGGTGAATGACTGCCTGTATCTTTAGCAGTTAGTAATAATGAAATAGCTGACAAAAGTACTATATACACTAACCTAAAGCCAATTAGTTTTGGTTTTAAATTTCTTTTACGAAACATCCGGTAAATCAGTTAATGTAAAATTCTGTCAAATGGCTTTTAGTGCTTTTTTAATCAATCCTTCCAGGTTAGTGATATTATTATCGGACAAAGAAATCTTTTTTATTGCTGTTTCAGCCTGTGGCCTGGCAATACCCAGGGAAACTAATGCATTTAACGCATCTTGCTGGATACTATTGCCTGCAAGTGAAGGAACATTTACAATACTGTCTATTTTATTCACTTTATCTCTCAATTCCAGTACCAGGCGCTCGGCAGTTTTTTTCCCGATCCCCTTGATACTTTCGAGCAATTTTATATTGCTTTGCTGTATCGCATTGCTTATTTCATCGGGTTTCAAATGAGAGAGCATCATTCTTGCCGTAGAAGCACCAATACCTGAAACACTGATTAACTGGATAAACATTTCTTTTTCTCCCCTGTCGAAAAAACCATACAGGGTGTGGGCATCCTCTTTAACCTGAAGATAAGTATACAATTTGCCTGAATCGCTGTTTTGAATATGGGTATAGGTGTTTAAACTGATATTTACCTCATACCCGACGCCATTAACATCTATATAAACCTGGGCAGGATTTTTAAGAGAAAATTTTCCCTGTAAGTATGCATACATAATTCAATCTCAATCAATAACGAAAATAAGGATTTTTTTGGGGAATACGCAGTTGTACGTACTTTTGAAAAATAGGCATACAGTTAGGAAGGTTTCTTTATAACCGGCCGATAAGAATAGCAGCCGGGTAAAGTTCATGCTTATTTCTCTATCCCAAAGCACCAACGGACAGGTATTATTCCATGTTAAATAATATATATATAAATACGGGTAAAATGAATACCTGGATTCACCCTAAAAAAGATATTTGAAAAATTACTACAGCATGCGGATGAGCCAAGTAAACCAGGTCCTTCACCCTGGTATATCCTCCCATATTTTTTTACCAATTAAAACTAATCAATAACAGCATGCAAAAAGTTATCGCAGCTATTACCGCCGTAGGTGGATATGTTCCGGAATACCGGCTAACCAACGCCATATTAGAAACAATGATCGATACCAATGATGAGTGGATCAAAACCAGGACTGGCGTGGAGGAAAGAAGGATTTTAAAAGGTGACGGACTGGCAACTTCTGATTTGTGTGTTCCTGCAGTGCTGGAGCTCTGTAAAAAGCGCGGCATATTGCCTGAAGAAATTGATTGTATGATCTGTGCAACCGTAACACCCGATATGTTTTTTCCTGCCACCGCTAATATTGTTTGCGATAAGATTGGGGCGGTCAATGCTTGGGGTTATGATCTGAGTGCGGCCGGTTCAGGGTTTTTATTTGCATTAAATACCGGCGCTTCCATGGTTGAAAGCGGCCGTTATAAAAAGGTGGTGATCGTGGGGGCTGATAAAATGAGCGCGATCGTAGACTATCCCGACCGCACGACCTGTATACTTTTTGGAGATGGCGCCGGGGCAGTTTTACTGGAGCCCTCGCAGGATGACAACGGCATAATGGACAGCCTGTTGAAAAGTGATGGCAGGGGAAGAGAATTCCTCTACATGAAAGCCGGAGGCTCCCTGAGACCAGCCACTGTGGAAACGGTTACGGCAAAGGAACATTATATCTACCAGGCCGGCCCGCAGGTTTTTAAAGCTGCAGTAACAGGCATGGCTGATGTAGCTTATGAACTGTTGCAGCGCAATAACTTAACCGGCGATGATATTGCCTGGCTTGTGCCCCACCAGGCAAATAAAAGGATCATTGACGCTACTGCCAACCGGATGGGTTTATCGCATAATAAAGTAATGCTCAACATCCAGCGTTATGGTAATACAACGGCTGCCACAATACCTTTATGCCTGTGGGAATGGGAAAAGCAATTGCATAAAGGAGACAAAATTGTGCTGGCAGCTTTTGGCGGCGGATTTACCTGGGGAGCAACGCTCGTGAACTGGGCCTATGATACGGCACCAGCTAACCTGGAGCAGAGGTAAATCATGACAATTAGTAAATTAGGGCCAGTGCCCGGAAATTACAAATTGAAAACAATGGTACATTCGCATAATTTTTTATACTACATGTTAACTTGTAACCGGGAGGAACTAAATAAATCAAGCGCTGGTATATTTCCCTGGTAACTTAGGGTGCCTCCCGTTTTGAACCCGCATATAATTCGTATTCCAATAAGCGGCAATCGATCTTACTGGTAAAAAATTCTATCCTTCTTTTAGGTTTTAATCCGATCTTTTTGGCCAGTTCTAAATTACCGGTAAAAATATATCCTGTGTACCCTTTGCAATGCTGCTTCATAAAATCACCGATCCTGCCGTAAGTAACCTGCAATGCTGCTTCTTCACCCAGCCGGTCGCCATATTCAGGATTAAAATAGATGACACCAGCTTCATCGGGTGGTATTTCAGTCAACTCAAAATCACCTACTTCGAAGCGGATCAGATCAGCAACGCCTGCCGCTGTTGCATTTATTTTAGAAATATTCACCGCATCACTACTGATATCTGTAGCAATGATGATTAACCCGGGTATGATTGTAACCATTTCGTGTAGCCGTTGCCGTTGCTGCGCATACACTTCATTTGTAAACCCGGCAAGGTGCATAAAAGCGTAATTGGACCTGTATAACCCGGGCCGACGGTTAGTTGCCAGCAAGGCAGCTTCAATCGCAAGTGTGGATGACCCGCACATGGGATTAACAAAAGGCGATTTACGATCCCATTTCGTAGCGAGCAAGGTTGCTGCTGCGAGGGCTTCCAGCATCGGGGCCTTGCCAGGAATTTTACGGTATCCATGTTTGGACAAAGTTTCACCGGAAGTATCAATAAATATTTCAGCAAGGTCTTCCTTCCAATACAAGTGGATCACGGCTTTATCAAGCTCCGGCCCGGAATTAGGACGCTGCCCCGTACGGTTTCTAAAGCGGTCCACAATTGCATCCTTAACTTTTACATTGGCAAACAGCGAATTGTTGATGCTTTCATTATCCACATTGCTGGTGACACTAAAATACCCGTCGGTGGGGATAATATCTTCCCATGACAAACTGATCAATGTTCTATACAATTCGTCCGCATTGCGCGCTGTAAATTCGGTGACAGAAAATAATACCTGGCTGGCGCAACGCAGGTTAAGATTTAACAGGATACAATCGGCCATTGTTCCCGTTAGTTCCACACCCGTTTTGAAGGTCCGCACGGGTATAAAGCCCAACTCTGAGACTTCCTGCAAAAGGAAAGGAGATAAACGGTTACTGCAGGTTATGATGATCCTGCTTTTAAGTAAAGGGTTGCATAATGCTGTAAAGTATGCAATCAAATGGCTTGATGCCTGAGGTTATTTACGATAGGCAGTCAATAATGTTGTCTCACTGCAAGCCACCTAAATAACAAATTTTGATTTCCGTGGGGGATCCTGGTTTCACCCGGGGGCAGATTGCAAACATCATAGACTGGGTAACATCGGCCGGGGAGTTGGGCAAAAAAAGAGTTCGAAAAAATAATTATCTTGTGTTATGGATTTTCAAAAAGACATACGCCTCGCTGTTTTAATAGATGCCGACAATGTTCCTTACAGCAATGTAAAAGGAGTGATGGAGGAAATAACAAAATATGGCACCCCTACATTTAAAAGGATTTATGGCGACTGGACAAGGACGACCGTATCCGGGTGGAAAAGTGTGTTGCTGGAAAATGCGATCACCCCTATTCAGCAATACAGTTATACTTCAGGAAAAAATTCAAGCGACAGCGCCCTGATCATTGATGCAATGGATATTTTATATTCCGGGAAGGTTGACGGGTTTTGCATAATTTCAAGCGACAGTGATTTTACAAGATTGGCCACAAGGCTGAGGGAGGCAGGAATGAAAGTATTTGGCATCGGCCAAAAAAAAACACCTAATCCTTTTATTGTTGCCTGTGATAAATTTATATATATGGAGATAATCGCCATACCTGAAGTGACGGAAAATGTTGCCAAAACCAGGGCAAAGACAACTACCCAACATCCGCCATCCTTATCGGTTGATAAGCTCAGTAAAGAAACGCTTCATTTAATCACTACCACCATTGATGACCTCGGAGATGAGAACGGCTGGGCATTTTTAGGCGAGGTAGGAAGCCTGTTATTAAAAAAACAGCCAAATTTCGATCCACGCAACTATGGATTTTCAAAGCTGACCCCATTAGTGGTATCCCTGCCACAGTTCGAAATTGATAAGCGCGATAAAGGAGGCACCAAGCTGGTTTATATAAAGAATAAAGAATTTTCGAATGTGACCTGATGGTTTTATTACACGAATTATGAAAATATATTCCCCGATTTCTTACCAATGAAATTGAATCATTGATGACACCCTAACTGCTACCCTGCCAGTATTTTCAAACAAGTTGCAAGGCTATCCCTCCATTCAGGAATATTTAAATTAAAAACCTGCTGAATTTTTGTAGTATCCATCACCGAATAGGAAGGCCGCCTGGCGGGTGTTGGATATTGTGAAGCAGGTATCGGGCTAACGTTGCATTTACTGCCGGACAGTTCTTTAATGGCAACTGCAAATTCGTGCCAATTGATAGCGCCCTTATTGGAATAATTATAAATGCCGGACCCGGCCAGGGCATCACCCCGCTTTACGGGCGCGAGATCAAGCTGGTTAATCATCTGCATGATCGCTGCTGCAAGATCCGCCGCATAGGTAGGGCAACCGCGCTGGTCGCTCACCACGTTAATGGCTTCTCTTTCTTTCATCAGGCGCAGCATAGTTTTCACAAAATTATTTCCAAAGGAAGAATATACCCAGGAGGTGCGAATGATGATCGAATTTGCGTTATGCTGGATAGCCAATAATTCGCCCTGTAGTTTAGTAGCACCATATAAATTAACCGGGCTTACCTCGTCTTCCTCGTTGTAAGGTATGGATGCGGTTCCGTCAAATACATAATCTGTAGAAATATGGATGAAAGTAGCATTTGCTTCAGCACAACTCTTTGCCAGGTTGGCTACTGCTTCCGCATTTATGAGGAATGCCTTGTCCGTTTCTGTTTCGGCTTTGTCCACGGCCGTGTAAGCTGCACAGTTCACACAGTAATCTACTTGCTGGCTTCAAAATATTTTTTTACCGCTGCTTCATCATCTATCGCCAGCTCTTCTTTACCCGCAAATAAAAAATTATAATTGTTGTAAGCGGATGAAACCACCCTCATCTCTTTACCAAGCTGGCCATTGGCGCCTGTCACTAAAATTGTCTTTTGCTCTGGCATTGCTGTCTTATTAAAAAGTAAAGTTGCTTGTACAATTATCTATACCCGGATGAACAAGGTCCTTATCGGCAACGATCGCTTTCCCGGAGGGTATCCGCCAGTCAATGTCAAGTTTGGGATCGTTGTACAATAACCCGCCTTCACTTTGCTTACTATAAAATGCATCACATTTATACATGACCTCTGCGGTTTCGCTAAGTACAGAATAACCATGCGCGAAGCCCTTTGGCACCAGCAACTGTTTTTTGTTTTCCGCGGTGAGCTCTATCGTGTATGCCTTGCCGTAAGTAGGTGATCCCTTCCGGATATCTACCGCCACATCTAAAATACTGCCAAAAAGCGCACGTATCAATTTGGTTTGAGCATTTGGCGCCAACTGAAAATGTAAACCGCGGATAACACCATAAGAAGACCTTGCCTGGTTATCCTGAACAAATTTTATCTCAACGCCTTCGGCGGAATATACCTTTTCATTATAGCTTTCAAAAAAATAACCACGGCTGTCTTCAAATACAACGGGTTCAAAAATAAGCAGGTCCGGGAAATCGGTTTTGATTATGGGCATTTTTGCAAAATTTGTGGTAGATGATTTTTATATTAAATTAATTTTTGAGTATTTAATAAAGCATTGGATCCTGATTTCAAAGTAGAGTGCCTATACCAGAACTTAACAGGTTGCCAGTTTACCCGTTACCGGCTGAATAACTTGTTTTAAAAAATTCAATAGTTTCCGTTAGGCCCTCTTCGAACTTTTTGCCTGGCTGGTACCCTAATAGATTTTCCGCAAGCGAAATATCCGCGAGTGAATTCCTGATATCACCGGCCCTCGGTTCCCTGTACGTGGCTTCGAAATCGCTTTGCAAATATTCTTTACAGGCTTTGAATAAATAATTGACGGAGAAATTTTGACCTACTGCCACATTGTAAACCTTATTAAAGGCATCGTTATTATCTGCAAGCATTCCTTTAATATTTATTTGTACTGCGTTGTCGACAAAGGTGAAGTCCTAGTCTGCTCACCATCCCCGGTAATATAAACCGGTTGCTGTTTAATGATACCTTTTACAAACAAGGGAATAACTGCTAGGCCCCATCAGGTTTTGGCGAAATTAAAAATGTTGAAATAACGGAATCCCATTAATTTTATTCCGTAAACATCAGCGAAAACCTGCGCGTATAATTCGTTTGTTTTCTTAGTGGCCGCATAGGGAGAAAGGCAATTACCGATCCTGCCTTCCACTTTGGGTAAGGTTGGTTCATCACCATAAACAGAGGAGGAGGATGCATACACAAACCGGCGAACCTTGTTGTCGAGCGAGGCTTTCAGTATATTTATAAATCCACCGACATTAACTTCGTTAAAGTAAACCGGCTCTTTAATTGAACGGGGGACGGAACCCAGGGCTGCCTGGTGACTGACATAATTAATATCTTTACAAGCCTCTTGGCAGGTATCTGAATCCCGGATATCTCCTTCTAAAAATTCAAATGCCGCGTATTGACGGAGTATGGCAAGGTTGCTTTCAAAACCGTTGACCATGTTATCCAATACCCTGACCTTTTTTGCGCCATGCTGAAGTAAATAAGCCGCAATATGACTACCAATAAATCCAGCCCCGCCTGTAATTAAAAAATTATCCCCGCTAAGGTCTTTTGTATGAAAACTGTTATTCATTATTGCCTCCGATTTCACTATAAACTTTAAAAATTCTCTGCCTAACGAAAGCGCATCTATCAAATACCTTTACAAATGCAGACAGGGAGCAATTCCGCTAAAGGCTCCAATAAGGCCTGCTGCTTATTTTACCGCGAAAAATACCTTTCAGATCGGCGATCAAAGCAGTGGTTTTTGTTATGCCCGCAAAATAAGCATCATCCAATTTCTTGTATTCATTGTGCGGTACGGTTACAAGGATCGCATCATAATCTTCTGCCAGCTCCTTCGAAAGAGAAAATCCATATTCATGTTTTAGGTCATCACTGTCCGCATGAGGGTCGGTGATATCTACATTCAGCGAAAAGGATTTTAATTCCCTCACAACATCGGCAACCTTGCTATTGCGTATATCACTTACATTCTCTTTAAAAGTAGCTCCCATTACCAATACTCTCGCATCCTTCACGTACCCGTTATTTTGTATAATATGCTGTAGCACTTTCTTTGCAACATAACCGGCCATGCCATCATTGATGACCCTTCCGGCCAAAATAACCCTGCTGTCATAACCGAGTTCCCTGGATTTATAAGTGAGGTAATAGGGGTCAACACCAATACAATGCCCGCCCACAAGCCCCGGCTGGAATTTTAAAAAGTTCCATTTAGTACCGGCAGCTTCCAAAACCTCGAATGTATTAATGCCCATTCTGTCGAAGATAATAGACAGCTCATTCATGAGGGCAATGTTCAGGTCACGCTGCGTGTTTTCAATGACCTTCGCGGCTTCTGCAACTTTTATACTGGATGCTTTATACACACCAGCTGTAACCACCAGCTCATATACTCTTGCGATCACATCCAAACTGTCCGCATCGCAGCCACTAACTACTTTTACAATTTTAGCAAGCGTATGCTCCTTATCACCCGGGTTGATCCTCTCGGGCGAATACCCCGTTTTAAAATTGATAATATTTTTCAAACCCGAAAGGTTTTCAATAAGAGGTAAACAATCTTCTTCAGTGCATCCTGGGTATACGGTACTTTCAAACACCACATAGTCTCCTTCCTTTATAACTTTACCGATTGTTTCGCTGGCCCTTTGCACAGGCACGAGATCGGGGATATTGTGTTCATCTACCGGGGTAGGAACTGCTACTATAAAAAAATTGGCCTGTTTTAATACCTGGAGATCATTGGTAAATTCTATATCACAGCCTTCAAATGCTTCCTTTTCAATCTCCTGGCTAGGATCAATGCTGTTGCGCATCATCTCTACCCGTTTGGCATTGATATCAAATCCGATGACTTTGATTTTTTTTGCAAATGCTAAAGCAATCGGCAACCCAACATAACCTAAACCAATAACCGCCAGTTTTTTGTTTTTATCTAATAATTCCTGATACATAGATTGGTTATCATAACCTCCCGAAAAAGTGCTTTCACTTTTAACAATGAGCTTATTGATTTTTTTTAAGTTGTTAATTTAAAATTTTATTAAGGGGTGCCTGTTTTTGATAAAAAAATTAAATCCGGTACACTATCCACCAAAATTTATGCATAATTAGGCGCTTTTTGCAGTTTTAGCAAATTCCTTTGGTAATTTATATAGTTCTTCCTTCGGCAGTGATTTAAAATATTCATAGGTTATCTTTAATCCATCAGCCCTGTTCACCATGGGTTGCCAGTCCAAAATCTCTTTCGCTTTTGTAATGTCAGGCTGCCGTTGTTTTGGATCATCAGTCGGCAGATGCTTATGTACGATCTTCTGTTCAGTGCCGGTTAGGTTAATTATTTCCTTGGCAAATTCCTGCAATGATATCTCATCGGGATTACCAATGTTCAGGGGAAGTGAATAATTACTCATCAGCAAACGGTAGATACCTTCTATCATATCGGTGACAAAACAAAAACTCCTGGTCTGGCTGCCATCTCCAAAAACCGTTAAATCCTCTCCCCGTAGGGCCTGTCCAATAAATGCAGGCAATGCGCGGCCATCGTTCAGGCGCATGCGGGGCCCGTACGTATTAAATATCCGCACAATACGTGTTTCTACAAGGTGAAAGGTATGATAAGCCATCGTAATTGCTTCCTGGAAACGCTTTGCTTCATCATACACTCCCCTCGGCCCCACCGGGTTTACATTGCCCCAATATTCTTCATTCTGAGGATGAACAATCGGATCGCCATAAACCTCGCTGGTGCTCGCGACCAGTATTCTCGCCTTTTTGGAGAGGGCAAGACCCAAACAATTGTGCGTTCCCAATGAACTCACTTTTAGTGTCTGGATCGGTATTTTTAAATAATCTATAGGGCTTGCAGGTGAGGCAAAATGTAAAATATAATCGAGCTCACCAGGTACATGAATAAATTTGGAAACATCATGATGGTAAAATTCGAAATCTTTCAATTTAAAGAGGTGCTCAATATTATTGAGATCACCTGTAATTAAATTGTCCATTCCAATTACCCTAAAACCTTCTTTGATAAAACGATCGCAAAGATGAGATCCCAAAAAACCGGCGGCGCCAGTTATCAGTACCCGATTAGAAGCCATTATTATAAATTTAAAATGATGCAAAGCAATCAGCAACTGTCTGCCAAAACATAATTAACGAACGATACCGGTTAAATCATTAAGGGGGGCTTAACCACCCTTCTTCCAATACTCACATAATGGTACCCAATATCTTCCATTTGTTTTAAATCAAACAAGTTACGGCCATCAAAAATTGCCTTGTTTTTTAAAAGGGAAGACATCTTAGGAAAATTAGGGGTCCTGAATTCACTCCATTCAGTTGCAATTACCAAAGCGTCCGCATCCATGAGCGCATCATACTGGCCCTCAACAAAAATTATCCTTTCGCCTAACAACTGCTTCATATTGCTCATTGCCTCCGGGTCGTAGGTTGCCACTGTAGCCCCTGCCGCCAACAACTCCTCTATCATATATAATGCAGGAGCTTCCCTGATATCATCCGTGTTTGGTTTAAACGCAAGTCCCCACAAGGCAATTTTTTTTCCCTGCAAATCTCCGTTGAGGTATTCCTTTATCTTGGGAACCAAATGAAGTTTTTGTTTTTCATTTACTTCCATCACAGATTCCAGGATCTTAAAATGATAATTTACTTCTGTAGATGACCTGGCCAGCGCCTGCACATCCTTTGGAAAGCAACTACCCCCATACCCGATACCGGGAAATAAAAAGCGCCTGCCGATACGGTCATCGCTGCCCATGCCCCTGCGTACCATATCCACATCCGCGCCAACGAGCTCGCACAATTGCGCAATCTCATTCATAAAGGTGATCTTCGTGGCAAGAAAGGAATTGGCAGCATACTTTGTGAGCTCCGCACTTTTTTCATCCATGAAGATGACCGGGTTACCCTGGCGAACAAATGGCCCATACAGATCACTCAATATTTTTTTAGCTTTTTCCGAAGAGGTTCCGATCACCACGCGGTCGGGTTTCATAAAATCATCGACCGCTACACCTTCCCTTAAAAACTCGGGGTTGCTTACCACGTCAAAAGTTCCTGCTATCCCGCCATTTCCAAATAATGCATTTTTTACTTTTTCCGCTGTTCCAACAGGGACCGTACTTTTATCGACAATAACTTTATAATCACCTTCCTTTATCAGCGAACCCAGTTCTTTAGCAACTCCCAATATATATTTTAAATCTGCGCTCCCGTCTTCGCCGGGCGGGGTTGGAAGTGCGAGGAAAATGACCTGCGCATCCTTTATTCCTTCTTCGAGCGAGGTTGTAAAGCGTAAACGGTTTTCTTTCTGATTCCTTAAAAATAATTTTTCAAGACCCGGTTCGTAAATCGTGATCTTACCAGATGATAGTTTTTCTACCTTACTCTTATCGATATCTACACAAATAATATCATTTCCGGTTTCAGCAAAACATGTTCCGGTTACCAATCCTACATATCCCGTTCCGACTACCGCAATTTTCATTGTAATTAATTTGAATTAATATAATCTAATACAGTTGAAATAATAAAATCCTGTTGTTCCTGGTCAAGTTCCGTATGAATGGGTAGTGAAATGACCCTTTCCGACAACCAATCCGTAACAGGCAAATCAAAGCTATTGCCACCAAAGCTCTCAAACATCTTTTGACGATGACAGGGGACCGGGTAATAAATCATAGAGGGTATGCCTTTACCAGTAAGAAACTGATTTAGTCCGTTCCTGTTATACCTGGCTCCTTCCACCGGGTTTAATAAGATGGTGTATTGATGATATACATGAGTGCTGTATGAGGCCCGTTGCGGAACAATAATGGCAGCATTACCGGAAAATCCCTGGTCATAATAAGCGGCCGCTTTGATTCGGGCCGTATTATACTCATCCAAATGTTTTAATTTAATGTTGAGGATCGCTGCCTGGATCGTATCCAATCTTGAATTACAACCCACCACATCATGATAATACTTTTTGCTTTGCCCGTGGTGAGCCGTCATTCTTAACTTATCTGCTAACGCATCATCATTTGTAAATATTGCCCCACCGTCGCCAAAGGCACCTAAATTCTTGGATGGATAAAAGGAAGTACAGCCGATATGGCCGATTGTACCGGTTTTGGCAACCCGGCCATCGCTAAAGGTATAATCACACCCAATTGCCTGCGCATTATCTTCTATTACATATAAATCATGCTTTTTTGCAATAGCCATAATTTTTTCCATATCTGCGGCCTGGCCATATAAATGTACGGGAACAATGGCCCTGGTTTTTGAAGTAATGGCTTTTTCGATCGCAAGGGTATCCATGCAAAAGGTATGGGGGTCAACCTCTACAAAAACCGGCTGGAGTTTTAATAGAGCGGCTGCCTCAACAGTAGCGATATAAGTGAAAGACGGGGTGATCACCTCATCGCCGGGCTGAAGCCCGAGGGCCATCATTGCTACCTGCAATGCATCTGTACCGTTAGCGCACGGAATCGCATGTCTCACACTTTTATATGCAGCAAGATTTGTTGCAAACTCATTCAATACCTCACCGCCTATAAACTGGGAGCTTTCAAGTACTGCTAAAACTGCTGCATCCACTTCAGTCTTTATCTTGTAGTACTGGTTTTTAGTATCTACCATCTGCAGTGGCTTCATGCGTTACTTTTTTTTAAGGATTGCAAAGATAACAATTCAACTCTAAGTACCAAGTTTGGCCTATGGCCTGCCAACAGGGAGGAAAGATTAAAAATTTGCGGGTAGATTTGCAAGAAAATAAATATTGGAAAGTTTATTCTATAATATATTTTTAAAGTTATACGGTACTGCTTTTACAGTAGCTGCCTTATTTAATGACAAGGCAAAACTGGGAGTAAAGGGCCGAAAAAACGTTTCTGGGCAAATCGGCAAAACAACCATAAGCCCCAAAAGCCAACTTATTTGGATGCACTGTGCCAGCCTGGGCGAATTTGAACAGGGCCGGCCACTGCTTGAACATTTGAAACAACTATACCCTGACGTCAGGGTAGTACTTACTTTTTTTTCAGCATCGGGGTATGAGGTTAGGAAAAATTACGAGGGAGCGGACGAGGTATTATATCTCCCCATAGACAGTGCCGCGACTGCAAAAAAACTGGTAGCGGCATTAAATCCATCCCTGGTACTCTGGGTTAAATATGAATATTGGTATTACTACCTGCATGAATTAAAGCGAAGCAACATACCGGTGTTACTGATATCAGGTATTTTCAGGGAAGGAAATCCTTTCTTCAAATGGTACGGAGGAATCTGGCGAAAGATGCTTGAATGCTTTACGCATTTCTTTGTACAAAACGAATCCTCTGCGAATTTATTATCAACCGTCGGCATAAAGGGGAATGTTAGCGTTTCCGGCGATACGAGGTTCGACAGGGTCATTGAAATTGTGGAACAATTCGAACGCTTACCGCTTATTGAAAAATTTTGTGGTGATAGCCATATCCTGGTTGCGGGCAGTACCTGGGACGAGGATGAGGCTGAACTCATCCACTATGTTCGGGCCAACCCCTCGATAAAGTTTATCATAGCACCACATGAAACAGATGCAGGAAATTTGAAAGATGTAAAGAAGGCATTTCCCCTGTCCATTTTTTACTCAGAACTACTCAACGGGCAAAAGCACCAGGAACCAAGCGTAACGGGCAACGGGCAGAGGATATGCAATGTACTCATCATTGATAATGTAGGTATGCTTTCAAGGCTTTACCATTATGCCCACATAACTTATGTTGGTGGAGGATTTGGTGCCGGCGGCGTGCATAATGTGTTGGAAGCGGCCGTGTATGGAAAGCCCGTAATCTTCGGTCCCGAGTTTGAAAGGTATTCAGAGGCAGTTGGTCTTGCCGATTGCGGTGGAGCTACCCCTGTTAAAAATGCCCTGGAACTGGAAAGCGTTTTAAATAACTTATGGGGGAACGAAAGTTTGTTATCAGTAAAAGGAAATGCGGCGAAAAATTATGTTTACTCAAATGCAGGCGCGAGTAAGAAAATTATTCAGTTCATTCAGGAAAACCGCCTTTTGATCAATTGATCAAATTGCTTAACGGTTTCGTTATCTTCTGTCCAGCCTAATTTGATTTTCAGCTCCCTTCTTATCCAGTACTCGGCTTCGGGCCAGATTGAAAAACTATTGATGGTTTTGATGCTTCGTTCATACATCGGCTCGTCTCCCCTGAACAGATCATTGATGTATAAAAACCGGTCATTGATACCAATCGCTTTTTTAAGGTCCTTCACCGGCAGCCCCGTCAGTTTTTCACTGATCTCGGTCTTCTTCTCTCTTAAAGTTTCATTTAAAGTAGCTCCTTCACCGGTAACGGTTTCATTCACCTCTTTCGCTTTATTGCCCTGCTGGTGGGTAAGTGTAGGTATATCATCATCTTCTTCCGGCTCAAACAATAAATGGGGCTTATGCTGACCCCGGATTTGTTGCCGGGCTGCGGCATTGCGCTTTATTTCTTCCAGCTCAGCCGCTACTTCGTCTTCATCAACGTGTAAAACGGCTACAATTTTTTCTTCAGCCGGCATTATTTCAACCTCATTTTCAAGAGCAGGCCTGGTAATTATTGCCTGCAATGGCATAGAAACCATCACAGATCCCTGGGGTGTAGCAGGCTGGTTTGCCTCCACATGTGTTAACTCATGTTGCAGCATTTGAACAGTCATCAAAAGTTGCCCTGCTGTTGCCTTACCCTTAAACTGATCCTGCAGTTTTTGCAAAAGTGTTTCCACCCTTTCCATAAAACATGGTTATAAGTATGATTTATAAAGTAAAAGCAATTTAGTTTTGAGCAATCGGTCAAAACCTTAATCTTTGCAATTACAGCGATAAAGTTACTGACTGTATTTTAAAAAAATGTATAATGTTTATCGAACCAAGCATTTCGGGTGAACGCCGGGGATGGATAGAAGTGATTTGCGGAAGTATGTTCAGCGGGAAAACTGAAGAACTGATACGCCGGCTGAAAAGGGTGAAGATCGCCAACCTCAAGGCAGAGATTTTTAAACCTGCTTTTGATGTTCGGTACGATGAAGTGAAGATTGTGAGCCACGATACAAATTTTATTCAAAGCACCCCTGTAAACAGCTCTCAAAATATATTATTGCTGGCACAAAATGCAGATGTGGTAGGCATAGATGAGGCGCAATTTTTTGATGACCAGATCGCTAATGTTTGCGAACAGCTCGCTTTAGGGGGCATCCGGGTAATCGTTGCAGGCCTGGATATGGATTATACCGGGAAGCCCTTTGGACAAATGCCCAACCTGCTCGCCATTGCAGATTATATTACCAAACTACATGCTATTTGTGTTAGGTGCGGAAATATTGCCAATATCAGTTACCGGAAATCAACAGAAGGAAGCCAGGTATTGCTGGGTGAAAAAGATGTTTACGAGCCCAGGTGCAGGCATTGTAATCACATTAAGGATAAATAATCATCGTAGTAAAGAAAAATCCGGCTGAAAAGGAAAATCCATAATGCCGGAGTTTCACAACCCGGCATATAGTAAGCACTTGATCCAGGGAAAACAGGCATTCTATAGAAATTATTTGTGTAAACGCGTGTAATGTTTAAAACCATCTTTGCCTTATTAAAAAAAGACCTGTTACTTGAATTAAGACAGCAGCATAGCCTGTATGGTATTTTATTATATGTAGCGTCCACCATTTTTGTCCTTTTCCTTTCTTTTAAGGACAGGCCGGAAGGGGAGGTTTGGAATGGGCTGTTCTGGACCATTCAGTTGTTCGTATGCGTAAACGCGGTGGCTAAAAGTTTTTTGCAGGAGAGCCGGGGGCGCATGTTGTATTTTTATTCAATTTCAGGAGCCAGGGAATTCATCATAGCAAAATTGATATATAATATTATATTAATGTTGGTCATGAGCCTTTTGAGTTTAGCCCTGTTCTTTTTATTATTAGGAAACCCCTTAACCAGTACGGTACGGTTTACCGCCATTGTGTGCCTGGGCGGAATAAGTTTAAGCCTTGTTTTTACGTTGCTTGGCGCCATTGCCGCAAAGGCACAGCAAAATGCGGCCTTAATGGCCATTCTCGGCTTCCCTTTGATCATCCCCCAATTATTACTTGTGATCAGGCTTTCAAAAACAGCTTTTGGTGAAGTATTCCGGGAAGGTGCCCTCCTGCAAATATCCCTGCTCATCGCAGCACTGGATATTATGGTAATCATCCTCTCAGTTATTTTATTCCCCTTTTTATGGAAAGACTAATAAGAATGGTCGTAAGGCTTTTGGTGGATTATCGCAATCAATGTTGACTGGATTTCATCAGCTATCCATACTTACCTCCTGTTAGCGCTGTGAATTGAACAAGGTTTCTCCAAATGATGTTCTTTCACCGTTTCCACTACTTGAAATTTTCAGTTTGTACCTCACATTCTTTCCCCTAATTTTGCATCCTTATTATTAAGTTAAATGCGAAAAAGCTGGTGGAAAATATTAGCGGCGGTATTGTTGATCAATACATTTACGGCAGGTTATTTAATTAAAGTTCCGGATATTGACTTGCTGCAGGAAAGTATCCGCAATCTTTTCTTCCATGTACCCATGTGGTTTGGCCAGCTTACCCTGCTGGGCATCTCATTTGTATATTCAATTTTGTACCTGCGCAAACCAGACCTACGGCATGATATCATAGCTTCTTCTTTTGCTAAAACAGGTACCGTGATGGGGGTACTCGGATTGTTAACCGGTGCTATCTGGGCAACTTATACCTGGGGAGAGCCCTGGAGCAATGATCCAAAGCAAATATGTTCCGCGATCGCCCTGCTAATCTATTTTGCCTACCTGGTATTACGGAATGCGATACCGGATATTGACAAGCGTGCAAGGGTAAGTGCCGTGTACAACATCTTCGCATATTTTATTTATATACCGCTTATCATGATCATACCAAGGATGGTGGAATCATTGCACCCGGGGGGTAAAGGTGTAGAAGGTAATCCTGGTTTGGATGGGTCGAGCCTGGATCCTGCGATGCGGCTCGTTTTCTGGCCGGCCGTGATAGGCTGGATATTGTTGGGTATATGGATCAGCACACTCAATATCAGGTTGTATTTAATCAGGGATAAAAATTTAATAAATGCGAAATAAGGTTTATTGGTTTCTGCTACTGCTTACTGGCTTATTTAACCAAACAGTGCTGTATGCACAAAGTAAGGATATGGGGGAAGGCACCATGCGGAGCAATGGAAAGATATATGTGGTGATGGCGATATGTATTACCATCCTTGCCGGGCTTTTATTATACCTCGTTCGCATTGACAGGAAGATCGCTAAAATAGAGGATAAACATTGAGCGGTCCTGCGTATTTGTTACAACTTCAATAATACTGTGCCGGGATAAAGCCAGGGCGCCATAGCTACTTGCCAGTTGCTAATAGTTTGATTACGATTGCTTAACCAAAAACAAATTTATGTCAGTAGAAAAACCTTACAGTTTTTTTGAAAGTGTTGAAAAAAGTTTCGATAAGGCCGCCCGGTTCACAAAATGGGATGTTGGTATTTTAGAACAAATTAAGGCCTGCAATAGTGTTTACAGAATGCGTTTCCCCATAAAAAGAGATGACGGTACCATTGAAGTTATGGAAGCTTACCGCGTACAGCACAGCCAGCACAAATCCCCCTGCAAGGGCGGCATTCGCTTTAGCGATGAAGTTAACCAGGATGAAGTAATGGCCCTTGCTGCATTAATGACTTATAAATGCGCCATCGTAAACGTGCCCTTCGGAGGTGCAAAAGGGGGCATTAAGCTCAACCCGCGCAAGTACTCTGCATACGAGCTGGAAAAGGTTACCCGCCGTTATACCTCAGAGCTCGTGAAAAAAAATTTTATCGGTCCTGGCATAGATGTGCCGGCGCCTGATTATGGCACCGGGGAAAGAGAAATGGCCTGGATCGTTGATACATATCAATCACTGAAGCCCGGGGAAATAGATGGCGCAGGCTGTGTAACCGGCAAACCCATTACACAGGGGGGCGTGCGCGGGCGAAAGGAAGCTACAGGCCTCGGGGTTTTTTATGGTATCAGGGAAGTATGTAACATGCGCGAGGTTATGAATAAACTTGGGCTCACGGTAGGTGTGGAGGGAAAAAAAGTGGTAATACAAGGTTTAGGAAATGTAGGATTTCATACCGCGAAATTCTTCCGGGAACATGGTGCCATAGTTGTTGGACTGGCTGAATTTGAAGGCGCGATATATAATGCGGAAGGGTTGAACGAAGAAGATGTTTTTCAACACAGGAAATCAACGGGGTCAATATTAAATTTCGCGGGAGCCACTAACCTTGCGATCAATACAGATGCGCTGGAACTTGAATGTGATATATTGATTCCGGCGGCATTGGAAAATGTTATCAATGGTGATAATGCCCAAAGGGTAAAAGCAAAAATCATTGGGGAAGCGGCCAACGGCCCGTGCACTCCTGAAGCAGATGAAATATTTATACAAAGAGGTCTCCTTTGCGTACCGGATATGTACCTGAATGCCGGGGGTGTTACCGTAAGTTATTTTGAGTGGCTGAAAAACCTTAGCCATGTACGTTATGGCCGGATGGAAAAACGATTTTCAGAAAACATGAACGCCCGCATCTTAGGGCAAATAGAGGAACTGAGCGGTGGAACGGTGGCGGAAAAAGAGCGTATGCTCATTATGCATGGAGCGGAAGAAATCGACCTGGTGCATAGTGGCCTGGAAGAAACCATGATCACTGCTACCAGGGAGATCATGCATATCTGGTTGAGCAGCCCTGAAATTCCAGATATGCGAACCGCCGCTTACGTAAGCGCCATTAATAAAGTAGCTACCAGTTATGCTGAACTTGGAATTTTCCCATAACGGGTCAACGTTGATGCACCAAATATTTAATAAAAGGTCCCATTAAAAATGGGATTATTTTATTGGGTATGCCGACTGGAAGCTGGCAACAAGCAAGGGGCTCCCAGGAAACCTTACTGCTTAAAACATCTCAACGTTTCCCCTCCGGGAACTTTCTTCTAAAGTTTCATCCCGCTCTCAGAAAAGTGGCATTTGCCTTTAATCTTTTCTGAAAGTGGAAGGCGGCATTAGTGTTAAAGCAATAACCCGGGCTTAGTGACGGATTGTGGAGGCATCGGTTCAATCTCGCTTTGTGCATGCAAAATTTTCCTGTTTTCCATTCGTAGTACGCAGCATAAAATATTAAGAATTCAGTTAGCTATGATCATCCGCCAGGAGGCCGGAATCGCTTTTTTATTGGGTGATATGAGGGATAGCCTTTCAATTGATAAGTTGCTGAGGAATACACCTTCCAAAACCAATTTCTTTACATAAATTTGCACTACCCCCCTCGTATGAGTTTAATTAAAGTAGCTATAGCCGATGACCATAAAATCTTCAGGAAAGGCGTCGTTCTTTCCATGCGCCCCTATACAAATATAAAATTTGTAATGGAAGCAGAGAATGGAGAAGACCTCCTGACAAAAATACCTGAAGCTGATCCGGATGTAATTCTTTGTGACCTTCGTATGCCCATAAAGGACGGGATCGATACTACCAAACAAATCACTAAGGAGTACCCGGCTATCAGGGTCATCATATTGACGATGTATGAAGATGAACGTTTCGTGGGACATTTGATGGATTGCGGGGCTGCGGGATATTTATTAAAAAGCACGGAGCCCTCAGAAATTAAAAGGGCCATCATGGATGTAATGAAAACAGGATTTTACTTAAATCCATTTGTCAATAAAGTACTGATAAAAAAGAATTACAGCAAACAAAAATTTAATCCCAACCTTAGCTCGGAGGTCGTTATCAGTGACCGGGAAAAAGAAGTATTGACATTAGTATGTATGGAATTCACCGCCTCTGAAATAGCACTCAAAATGGACATAAGTGCTCGTACAGTAGAGGCAATCAAGGACCGGCTTATGGAACGGTTTGGAGTAAAAAATTCTGTAGGACTGGTTTTTTACGCTATGAAAAATCAATTACTGGATTAAAAGATGAACCCCACTAATGTAATTGCTGGAACTTCACCGAATCAAATAAACGATCAGCAATTCTTTAGAAAAGTCCGAATAGTGTTGCATCAATCCGGCTGATGATTTGGCCAAGGTGCTCTTCGTTTTCCGCAAACTTGTTAGTATCTGCATCAATGATCAACAACGGGCCTTCTTTATAGGTTTCGATAAAATGGTTATAATAATCGTTTAACTTTTTAAGGTAGTCGAGCCGGATGTTTTCCTCGTACTCCCGTCCTCGCTTTTGTATCTGCGCAACAAGTGTAGGGACCGATGCTTTTAAATAAATCAAGAGGTCCGGGGGCTGGACCATCGTTCTCAATGTTTCGAAAAACTTATAATAATTATCAAAATCCCGCTTGCCCATCAAACCCATATCATGAAGATTGGGGGCAAATATATTCGCATCTTCGTAAATGGTCCTGTCCTGGATAACAGTTTCCGTACCACGGGAAATTTCGAGCAATTGTTTTAACCGGCTGTTTAAAAAAAATATCTGGAGGTTAAAACTCCACCTGGGCATATCATCATAAAAATCATTCAAATAAGGATTATGGTCCACATCTTCAAATTGGGGGATCCACCTATAATGTTTGCTCAGCAATTCTGTTAAAGTAGTTTTGCCTGCGCCAATATTTCCGGCTACCGCGATATGCTTTGGTTTCTTTGACTTTGCCATGCCAACCCCTATTGGAAATTAATATTAAATTGATTTATTCAGACTCTAAAAATCCTGACCAGGTTTCCCTGCTCACCCCATTAAAAATAATCGCAGGGAAGCTTTTTTTTAAGAAATCCCGGATTCATTAAACAGAATGTTTATTGCTTGAAAGTAAGCAAACATTACAATATCCGGGTAAAAAATGTAAAAGTACTTTATGGTAAATTGAGTTCTTAAGATAATTTCCCGGCTACCACATTATCAAGAAGGAATGGTAAACAACAGATACGTTGGTTTTGGTTGGAAGTAAGCATTAATCCGGGTTATTACGCCCGTTTAATAATTAAGACCGATTGCTTCCCTTACCAGCTGCATTGTTACTTTAGCACTTTTCATCGCTTTTCCGGCACCCTCTTCCATGATCCTGGCCAGGTAGGGTTTGTCGTTTAAAATAAGGTCTACCTTAATCCGTATTGGCGAAATAAAACTGACCATATCTTCGGCCAGTTGCTTCTTCATGTCACCGTACCTGATGTTGCAATTGCTATAATCAGTTTCATATTTTTCCAGCACTTCAACCGGGCTGACTAATTTCATCAACCCAAAAATATTTTCAATATAGTCCGGCTTCGCCGCATTCATTTCTGCAGGGCCGTTATCCGTTTTTGCTTTCATTACTTTTTTCCGGATCACATCATCCTCATCGGTCAAATAAAGGGTTGCCGAAGGGTTTTCACTTTTACTCATCTTTCCACTGCCGTCGAGACTAGGCACTTTAATCAGCACCTGGTTATAATTGTAGGCCTCCGGCTCCGGAAATATAGGGCCATACCGGTGATTAAACCGGTTGACGAAATTTCTTGCCATCTCCAGGTGTTGCTCCTGGTCTTTTCCCACAGGCACATACCTTGCCCGGTGTAAAATGATATCAGCGGCCTGTAGTACGGGATAGGTTAATAAACCGGCATTTATATTACCCGGATGCTGCCTGATCTTGTCTTTAAATGTAACTGTTTTTTCTAACTCGCCCACATAAGCAAGTGTTGTAAGGTATAAATATAATTCAGCTGTTTCATGCAACTGGCTCTGGCAATATAACGCTACTTTCTCCGGATCAAGACCGCAGGCAATATTTTCAGCCAATACCCTGTGAACGTTCGATTTCAATTCCTTCGTATCCGGGTGGGTGGTTAGAGAATGAAGGTCTGCAACCATAAAATAACATTCAAAATCATCCTGCATCCGCACATAGTTTCGGATTGCTCCAAAATAATTGCCCAAATGCAAAAAACCGGTAGGCCGGATTCCACTCATTACTATTTCTTTTTTCCCAGTCATAAGGAAGGCGAAGGTAATCAAAGTCAATTGCCTATGCTGCAACAATTATAGAATAATTGGGCTCATTCGAATAATTTAACCATGCGAAAATTGGTGAAGAGCCGGTATGAAGCTGCACCACCAGCTGTTTTTACCAACGAGTTTCAGTAGAACCAATTATCCAAATATTGGTGGCGTCTGATATGAAACCATTATTTTTGTTTGATGGAAGTAAACGATAATTTGATAGATAAACTATCCAACCTTGCCCGGTTGCAATTTGATGATACAGAAAGGGCAGGTATTAAAAAAGACCTGCAGCGAATGATCCAATTTGTAGAAAAACTGAATGAACTGGATACAACCGGGGTAGCGCCAATGCTTCACATGAGCGATAATATAAACGTGCTCCGCAACGATGAAGTTAAAGACAGTATCAGCCGGGAAGAAGGTTTCAGGAACGCGCCCCTTCATGATGATAAATTTTTTAAAGTACCGAAAGTGATAAAGAAATAAATGAATTGAAATGATGACCACAGTTTCAAACAAAAATATTTAACCAACCATTCATCCATAATCAGTAGATATGCAAAAAATTATCCTGTTGGAGAATATCTGTAAAAGCTATTACCTTGGTAAAATTGAATTGCAGGTGCTTAAAGGAATTAACCTGGATATTTTCCAAAATGAATACGTTGCCTTGATGGGTCCAAGCGGTTCCGGGAAATCAACATTAATGAATATTTTAGGTTGCCTCGATACACCTACCGGGGGCAAATATATTTTGAACGGAAAGGATGTAAGCAGTATGCCGGATAATGATTTGGCCGAAGTACGTAATAAAGAGATAGGTTTTGTATTTCAGCAATTCAATTTATTACCCAGGCTAACCGCTGTAGAAAACGTAGCACTGCCCCTGATCTATAGTGGCATCAGCAGAAATGAAAGAATGGACAGGGCAATGGCGGTATTAAGCAAGGTAAAATTGGATGACCGCAGCAAGCATAAACCGAACGAATTAAGTGGTGGACAATGCCAGCGCGTTGCGATCGCAAGAGCACTGATCAATAATCCTTCGATTATATTGGCGGATGAACCAACGGGCAACCTTGATTCAAAGACCTCCTTTGAAATAATGGATATTTTAGGAAAGATCCATAATGACGGTAATACGGTGATCTTAGTTACACATGAAGAAGATATTTCTGGGTTCGCCCATAGAGTAGTGCGGTTAAGAGATGGTGTTATTGAAAGTGATAGAGTAAATACGCAACCATCTGTCATTGCTCCACAGCTTGTATAACCAGGGATTGATAAAATGTATAAGCCTTCAAGATGCAATGCGTGAATCGCTGCCGTAATAACTGTATCGTACGTCTCCGGGCTCAACTCTCTCCCTTCATAAACCTTCCATAATGGCACAAAAAATATATACCAAAACAGGCGATCTTGGCAAAACAAGCCTTATTGGAGGAACAAAGGTTCCTAAAAGCCATCTGCGTATCGAGAGCTATGGCACTATTGATGAGTTAAACTCTTATATCGGACTGGTGAGCGACCTGACTACAGATGATCATATAAAGACAATGTTGAAGGAAATACAGGACCGGTTATTTACGGTTGGATCATCACTGGCCTGCGATCCGCAGAAGGAGCCGAAAATGAAAATTCCAGACTTAAAGGAAGATGACATCGTATTACTGGAAAATGAAATGGATGCCATGAACGGGCGATTGGTCGACATGAAGCATTTCATCCTGCCCGGAGGTCATCCTGCGGTTTCTACCACCCACATTGCACGCTGTGTATGCAGGCGCGCCGAAAGGGTTTGCGTAAATATGCAGGAGCACGATTTATTTGTGGATCCGCTGGTAATTAAATATATCAACCGCCTGAGCGATTACCTCTTTGTTTTGAGCAGGTTCCTGGGAAATTTAAACGGGGTGGAAGAGATTGAATGGAGACCACGGGTCAAGTAGCAAATTTAAAATTGTCCTGGTCACGAAAAATTGAGTTATTGCGATAAAAGTATTTAATTTATTATTTTCCCGTCCTTCATGTGTAATATCCTATCCCCCATTTGTGCTAATTCTTCATTGTGCGTTACAATCAGGAAGGTTTGATTGAATTTTTCCCTCAGATCGATAAATAACCGGTGAAGTTCCTTTGCATTGGAGCTGTCCAGGTTGCCCGTGGGTTCATCCGCCATGATAATGGCCGGGTTATTTATCAATGCCCTAGCGACTGCAACTCTCTGCTGTTCGCCCCCTGAAAGTTGCTGCGGTTTGTTCTCCAGCCGCGCTTTCAACCCTAAAGTTGTCAGCAAAACCGTTGCTTTATCAGTTATTTCTTTTTTTTTGGACCCGGCGATCCATCCCGGGATACACACATTTTCCAGCGCAGTAAATTCCGGTAACAAATGATGAAACTGGAAAACGAAACCGATATTCCTGTTCCTGAAAGCGGATAGTTTGCTGCCACCCAGCTCTTCGATCCGCTTGCCGCTGAGAGAAACAGTTCCTTTATCCGCTTTATCCAACGTTCCCAGAATGTGTAGCAGCGTACTTTTACCGGCCCCGGAGGACCCCACAATGCTAACAATTTCACCAGCCGTTATATTTATGTCAACCCCCCTTAAAACCGGGAGTGTTCCATAATTTTTAAATATATTCGTGGCACTAAGCATCTGGCTAAAGTAATTAAATATTAATAATTAACAGGGGTCCGGCTCATTATTTGTAATTTTTTAAGCCCGCCAATTGTTAATGTTAAAAAACACATTTGGTTAATTCCACCAAACTTTTACATTTGCAAAAATTAAATCCACACAGAAGATGTTTTGGACACTAGCATTAGCCTCCCATTTAGAGGATGCCCCCTGGCCGGCAACCAAAGATGAACTGATAGACTATGCCATCAGAAGTGGTGCACCTATTGAAGTAATTGAAAACCTGCAGGAACTGGAGGATGAAGGAGAAGTATACGAAGGCATTGAAGATATCTATCCCGACTATCCTAGCCAGGAGGATTTCTTTTTTAACGAAGATGAATATTAATTTCATGCCTTCATGCCGGCATTTGCCCCGGGGAAAAATAAATACTAAGTAAAGCCACCAATTAAAAGCTGGTGGCTTTACTATTTTATCCCGCAGGATCTCATCTATTTTTTGCCGTACCTGAATTTGAAGTAAATCAGCATAAAAGATAAAAAACACATTATCCCATTACAGATGTAGACTGGCCGTAAATTTTCGGCAATTCCATATACCAGCCATACTACCGTACTTAAAAAAACAATGAGCATCATTGTCAGGTTCAGGTCCTCCACGCTTTTAGTTCTCCAGGTTTGATATACCTGGGGTATAAAAGTTATACTGCTTAAAAAAGAGCCAAAAAGGCCCACCATTTCTGTCCATTTCATGATAAGATATTTACACTACTCCGGGGTAAGTACAACATTGAATATTAGCGACAAGCAAAAAGATTACACAGGCAGGATATATAGAAGAAAGGAATCCGAACCCACCCAGGGGAGTACCTCACCCCACTCAAGGTTGCCATGAAACACTATTTTTCCATCTGCTCAATTACCGGTAGTGTTACCCCGGTAAAAGAAAATCCGCCATCATGGAAAAGGTTTTGCATTGTTACCATCCTGGTGAGGTCGCTGAAAAGGGTCACACAATAGTTAGCACAATCTTCCGAACTGGCGTTACCCAAGGGGCTCATTTTTTCCGCATAATTGATAAACCCTTCAAACCCTTTTACCCCACTGCCTGCAGTTGTACGCGTAGGGGATTGCGAGACCGTATTAACACGGACATGCTTTTTAAGGGCATAGTGATAACCGAAACTCCGCGATACACTTTCCAGTAATGCCTTTGCATCCGCCATTTCGCTATAATCAGGAAACACACGCTGGGAGGCAATATAAGTTAGCGCCACAACACTTCCCCATTCGTTGATGGCATCCAGTTTCATTGCCGTAGCCAATACACGATGCAGGCTCATTGCAGATATATCCAGCGTCTTTGAATTAAATCCATAGTCGATCTCGGTGTAGTGGCGCCCCTTGCGGACGTTAAGGCTCATGCCTATGGAATGTAATATAAAATCTACCCCGCCAAAAAGCTCTTTTGCTTTTGTAATAAGGTTTAGTACATCTTCATTGCTGCTGACATCACAGGGGACCACTTGTGCATTTACGGCTGCAGCTAATTTATTTATTTCACCCATACGCATCGCAACAGGAGCATTGGTCAATAAAATTTCCGCACCTTCTTCATGGCAGCGTAAGGCGGTTTTCCAGGCGATTGATTTTTCGTCCAATGCACCGAATATGATTCCCTTTTTTCCCTTTAGTAAATTGTATGGCATGGTTGATTGATTTGAATGGTAAAAATAGCATTCTTATCTTTTAAAGAAAAAATCTTTAAAGTAATAATAAGCATGTAATAATAATGCAACTATAAATACAATAATAGCAAGAGGAAAAATGGCAGGGCAAACAGGGGCCGAATGGATGTTACTTACATTATAATGATGGTGTAATTAAACGCATCAATGTTACCATACCTACAATCAAACGCTTATTGATGCTATAACCTACACAACTATGGCATTGTTTATCCCAAACACAAGATCGCTTTTACCCCTTAATAACCGGCCGTTCATAAACCGACCATTTCCCGGGCGTTCTCTAATGCGGCGGCAGTGGGCTTTTCACCGCTTAGCATTTGAGCTATGTTGGTAATGCGCTCGTCCTTGTTCAACAGGCGGATAGAAGTAGTTACTTTGTTTTCCTGCGCAGATTTATAAACGAAGTAATGTGCCGTGGCCTTTGCAGCGATCTGGGGCTGGTGAGTTATAGATATCAATTGATGCGATCGCGAAAGGTCTTTCATAATAATACCCACCTGTTTTGCGGCCTCGCCACTGATACCCGTATCGATCTCATCAAATATCAAGGTAGGTAACTGAAGTTTCTGCGCAACAAGTGATTTTATACATAGCATGATACGACTCAATTCTCCTCCGCTTGCAACTTTATTTAAAGCCTCGAAACGGCCGGTCTTGTTGGCATCAAATAAAAACCCGATCTCATCACTGCCGTTAATATTTAAAGGCAGTGTATTTACCTGAACTTTTATTTTCGCATTGGGCATCCCCACTTGTGCCAGCAAACCGTTAACTTTTACCGTAAGGGGCTCCCCTGATTTATGCCTGTTGGCAGAAATTATCCCGGCTAATTTATTACAGTGCTGCAACAATTCCTTTACTTGCTTATTTTTTTTGGCGATAACCTCGCTGATATTTAAAATATCATCCAGTTTTTTTTGAAGTGAATCTTTAATAACCAGGAGCTCGTTGGTACTGTTTACGGAATGCTTTTTTAATAAGCGGTATCCTAAAGATATCTTGTCATTCACAGCCTGTATCCGGCCGGCGTCGTACTGCACACCCTGGTCGATCCGTGCCAGTTCATCACCAATATCCTGCAACTCTGCCTGTGCGCTACGCAAGCGGATATTGAGGTCTTCAATACCAACATGGAATTCTGTTAAAGAATGCAGCTTATTGCCCAACGACTTTAATTGCTGCACAATGGGTAATTCACTTTCGGTTAATTCAAAATAGATAGCACTTAACTGTTGCTTAACCATTTCCGTATTGCTCAGTAATTTTATCTCGGCCTCTAACGCTTCAAGCTCATTTTCTTTGAAGCCAGCTTCTTCCAGTTCGTCAAACAGGTATTGGTTGTAATCCAGCGCAGCATTAGCGGCTTGCTGTTCGGATTCAAGAACGGTAAGCTCTTTACTGGCCTTCGTGTAATCGACAAAAATACCCCTGTATTCGGATAGCAGGTCGCCGTTAGCAGCTAAGGCGTCCAAGACCTCCCGCTGAAAATCATTGTCGCCCAATTCCAATGTATCAAATTGCTGGTGAAGGTCTACAAGTTGTGAACTTAATTCCTTTAGTTGTGATAAGGTAACGGGTGTATCGTTAATAAACGCCCTTGATTTCCCATTTACCGCAATCTCTCTTCTTACTACCAGGTCGTCCCCGGGATCAAGATCATTTGCATTTAAAAATGTGTTGACCCGCCTGTTGTCCTTTGCTTTAAAATATCCCTCCACCACGCATTTTTTTTCCTTATTCATGAGGGTACTGCTTTCTGCCCGTTCACCTAGTATCAGGCTCAGCGCTCCCATTAAGATGCTTTTGCCTGCACCTGTTTCACCGGTGATGATATTCAGGCTGGATGCAAAATCTATTATGATCTCCTCAATGATCGCGTAATTACGTATATGAAGTTTTTGAAGCATATAAGCAGGCAAATTAGTTTTTTTTTGTCACTGATTAGGGAGAATCTCCTATTTTTAAAACTCCAGTTGCAGGAACCTGCACTGGTGAAGAACCTGCAAATATTTATCAGGATTTGTACAAGGTGTTGCAATGAAAAAAGCACTCCAATTGGAGTGCTCTTTAATAAAATTATTATGCCCGAACGAATGATTATATTACTTGATTTCAATGCTATCGTTCAAATCGGTATCTACCAGGATGCGCCCGCAGTTTTCACAAACGATCACTTTTTTCCGCAACTTGATCTCACTTTGTTTCTGGGGAGGAATCGCGTGAAAACATCCGCCACAACTATCTCTTTCTACCGGAACCACAGCAAGCCCGTTGCGATAATTCTTCCGGATACGGTCATAGCTCAAAATCAGGCGCTCATCCACATGACCCCTCGCTTCGTCTGCCAGTTTATTGTATTGCTTCTCTTCCTTTTCGGTTTCGTTGATGATCTTTTCCAGTTCATTTTTTTTGCCCGATAAATTATTTTCTTTGACGGAAACAGCCTTCTTCGCGGATTCTAATTGCCTGGCCTTTTCCCCGATCTCTTCTGTAGCATCCTTGATATGTTTTTCACAAAGCTTCACCTCGAGTGTTTGCATTTCTATTTCTTTGTTGATTGCTTCGAACTCGCGGTTGTTTTTTACATTGTCACTTTGTTTCTCATATTTTTTAATCAGCGCCTCTGCTTCCTTAATGGCTTCCTTTTTCTGGTTAATAAATTCCTGCATGCCATTGATCTCTTCTTCCACACGGGTTTGACGGGCATGCAATCCCTCAATTTCATCCTCCAGGTCTTTTACTTCAATGGGTAGTTCCCCCTTCAAAATTTGAATTTCATCCAGCTTGCAATCTACTTTTTGTAAATTTACCAGGGTTGTTAACTTTTCTTCAACGGAGAAATCTTTTACTGCGGCCATAATATATTTAATTTACTTTATTTAATTTGGATCACTATTAAAAACATGTGCTTGTGCTCCTGTCATTCTCTAAGAGGTTTGCTTTTAAGCGGTACACTGCCCGACGCGAAATTCATATTAACTTTTTCCAAGGCGGTTGGAGAGCCTCCCGATAGTTTTCCTTCAGCCTTCAGGCCTGGGGTGTTGCTATAAAATAATTAACAGGATTGGTTTTGATTACTGTTTTTTGGACGGCAAAGGTAGTGAATTTTCTCCTCAAAATATCAAATAAGAGTTCGATCGTATATTGCTCGCTTTCATAATGCCCGATATCAGCAATGACAAGTTTGTCGTTGGCATCGAAAAACTCATGGTATTTTACATCTGCCGTAATGTAAAAATCAGCCCCTGAATTAACCGCATTATTGATTAAAGAACTTCCGGCGCCACCGCATACCGCTACTTTCTTTACCATTTTGCCTCTTAGCGGGGTATGCCGTATAACGGAGAGGGCGAATTCTTTCTTTATCAACTCTAAAAAAGCCAGTTCAGGTAAGGGGCTTTCCAGGTCACCAACCAATCCGCTTCCTATATCCGTATACATATTGTCAAGCGAAAGAATGTCATAAGCAACCTCCTCGTATGGATGTGCTTTTACGAGCGCGTGGTAAATAGTCTGCTCCATCCAGGATGGGAAAACGAGTTCTATTTTAATTTCGTTTTCAGTATGCCTGGTTCCCGGCGACCCTGCAAAGGGATCGGTGCCGGGCCCCCCTTTAAAGGTTCCCTCTCCCTGTGTATTAAAACTGCACTCACTGTAGTTTCCAATATTTCCGCCTCCCGCTTCAAAAATAGCATCGCGTACCGTTTCTGCCTGCAATAGGGGTACATAGGTCGTCAGCTTTTTCAACATGCCTTTCTTAGGCTGTAATGGCTTCCTGTTTTGTAAACCAAGTTTATCTGCCATCTTACCGTTAACGCCTGACATCACATTATCCAGGTTCGTATGAATGGCATAGATAGCAATGTCATTTTTTATGGCAGCGATCATGGTTTTGTGTACATAATTGCTGCCCGTTATCTTTTTTAATCCCCGGAAAATTATGGGATGATGCGCTACAATTAGATTACATTTTTTTTCAACTGCCTCCGCTACTACTGCTTCCGTTGCATCCAATGTAGTAATGATGCCCGTACACTCCCATCCTGCATTACCCGTTAGTAAGCCTGCATTATCATAGTCTTCCTGCAAAACGGAAGGGGCAATGGTTTCTAAAAAAGTTGTAATATCTTGTATTTTCATTGCAAAGGTTAATAAGATGAGTTCAGCTGAATTATATAAAGCTTATAAAACAAAGATGCAAAAAATAGCCGATGTAAAATATGCGTCCGCTGTTTTGCAATGGGACCAGGAAACGTACCTTCCTCCAAAAGGCAATGATTCAAGGGGCCGCCAGATCGCCACGCTGAGCGAGATTGCCCACCAGCAATTTACGGATAAAAAAACAGGGGACTTATTGACAGAATTAAATGGTAAAGCTGATCTCTCCTCCCATGAAAAAAGAAATGTAGAATTGAGCCTGGAGGATTATAACCG
Organism: Ferruginibacter sp.; assembly: GCA_037719925.1. Taxonomy (GTDB): domain Bacteria; phylum Bacteroidota; class Bacteroidia; order Chitinophagales; family Chitinophagaceae; genus Ferruginibacter. The sequence continues at coordinate 1,177 of JBBJMD010000005.1, read as the reverse complement.
GGGCAAAAAACTAAGCGCTGTTTTTGTAAGAAAAATGAGTGAATCAGTTAACAGGTCGTACCACGCCTGGGCAAAAGCCAGGAGCGAAAATTCATTTACAACTTTTCAGCAACCGCTGCACGAACTTATCCAATTAAAGCAGCAGGAAACGGATATGCTTGGCTATGAACATCATCCGTACAATGCATTAATGAATGATTACGATAAAGGGCTTACCGTTGCTGCAGTAGATATCATTTTCAACGACCTCCGGCCCCGGCTTTCGCAACTGTTTGGTGCAATTAATAAAAAATCTCCTGTTGATAGTTCATTATTGCATCAATACTTTAATAAGGAAGACCAATGGAAATTCGGCATGGAAATATTAAAGAGGATAGGTTTTGATTTTGAAGCCGGCAGGCAGGATATCAGCCTGCACCCGTTTACAACCAATTTCAGCAGTACGGACGTGAGGGTTACCACCAGGATCGATGAAGAAGATTTTAGCAACATGACCTGGAGCTGTATCCATGAAGGAGGACATGCTTTATATGAACAGGGCCTGCCCCCCGAACAATATGGCCTGCCATTGGGCGAGTACTGCAGCTTAAGCATTCATGAAAGCCAGAGCCGTCTTTGGGAAAACTGTATTGGCCGCAGTTTCCCTTTTTGGAAACACAATTTTAAACTGTTAAAATCGTTGTTTCCAAGGCAGGTGCAACAGGTAGGGGCCAAACGCTTTTACAAAGCAATTAATAAGGTAGCCCCCTCACTGATCCGGACGGATGCGGATGAACTGACATATCATTTTCACGTGATGATACGGTACGAAATTGAAAAAATGCTGATTGAGGGTAGCATCGGTACAAAGGATATTCCTGCTTACTGGAACGAACATTATCAAAAATACCTCGGCGTACATGTGCCCGACGACAGGCAAGGATGCCTGCAGGATATTCACTGGAGTCATGGAAGCTTTGGGTACTTTGCAACGTACAGCCTGGGAAGCATGTATGCTGTGCAATTGTATGCAGCAATTCAAAAGGAAAATCCCTCTATAGAAGTAGAAATATCATCCGGGGATTTCAGGTTTATTCAACAGTGGCTCAAAGACAATATTTACCGCCATGGCCGATATTTTTCATCCGCTGACCTTTGTAAAAAAGCGACCGGGGAAACATTGCAACCAGGTTTTTTT